>NZ_RCVI01000187.1:0-30266 GCF_003667455.1 Micromonospora sp. CV4
GCCCCGCGCTGTGCACCCCGCCCGCACTCCCGCCGTGCCGGCGCTATCCCAGGCCCCTCGCGCGCGGGTGGCGGCCAAGATTCGTGCAACCTCGGGGACGTTGCTGCCTCCGAGACGCCGGAGGCAGCAACATCGCTGATGTTGCGCGGATCGTCGGCGTGGCGTGGCCTGGCCTGGCCTGGCCTGGCCTGGCCTGAGGGATCGTGCTTGATCCTGGTTTTAGTGGCCTCACCGAGCTGCCGTCACCACTACAACCGGGATATTGCGCGAATCTTGCCGGGCGGGACGACGCGTCTTGCCGGGCGGGACGACGCGACGTACGGCGCGGCAGGGGCGGCGCACGCTCTGTTACGGGGCAGAACGCATCGAGCGCGACACCCCCGGGTCGGGGTGTCGCGCTCGACGGGCAGAGCCGACCGGAGTCGGCTCAGACGTTGAAGCCGAGGGAACGGAGCTGGTCCCGACCCTCGTCGGTGATCTTGTCCGGTCCCCACGGCGGGAGCCACACCCAGTTGATCCGGATGTCGTTGACCAGGCCGCCGCCGGGGCCGGTGGTCAGCGCCTGCCGGGCCTGGTCCTCGATCACGTCGGTCAACGGGCAGGCCGCCGACGTGAGGGTCATGTCCAGGGTCGCGACGTTCTCGTCGTCGACGTGCACCCCGTACACCAGGCCCAGGTCGACCACGTTGATGCCGAGCTCCGGGTCGACGACGTCCTTCATCGCCTCCTCGATGTCGGCGATCATCGCCTTGCTGACGCCGGCCGCCGGGGCGGCGGCGTCGCCGGCGCCCGGCGTCGCCGCGCCGTCGGTCGTCGCGCCGTCGGTCGTCGCGCCGTCGGTCTGCGGCGTCGCGGTGGCGTCACCGGCCTCCGGCGTCGCTGCGGTAGCGGTGTTCTCGCTCATGCCTTCACCTCCGGGCTCACGCCCACACCGGCGCGTGCCGCGGCGTCCTTGAACGCCATCCACGGCAGCAGCGCGCACTTGACCCGAGCGGGGTAGCGGGCAACACCCGCGAAAGCCACCCCGTCACCGAGCACGTCCTCGTCCGGCGTGACCTGGCCACGGCCGGACATCAACTCGACGAACGCCTCGTGCACCTCAAATGCTTCCCCCGCGCCCCGACCGCGCAGCAACTCGTGCAGCACGCTCGCCGACGCCTGGCTGATCGAGCAGCCCATCCCGTCGTACGAGATGTCGTGCAGCACCGCGCCGTCGGTGGCCACCCGGACGGTGACCTCGTCGCCGCAGGTCGGGTTGACGTGGTGCGCCTCCGCGACCTGGTCGCCCGGGTCGTCGGCGTCGCGCAGGCCACGCCCGTGCGGGTGCTTGTAGTGATCCAGGATGATCTCCTGGTAGAGCTGGTCGAGCTGCACCATCAGTCGAACACCTTCCGCACCTGCTCCAGACCGGCCACCAGAGCGTCGATCTCCTCGGTGGTGGTGTAGAGGTAGAACGAGGCCCGGGTCATCGCCGGGACACCGAACCGGCTGCACACCGGCTTCGCGCAGTGGTGGCCCACCCGCACCTGCACGCCGAGCGAGTCGAGCACCTGACCCACGTCGTGCGGGTGCACGTCACCCAGCGCGAACGAGATGGTGCCGCCCCGGCCCACGGGCACGGTCGGGCCGAAGATCCGCAGGTCGCGCACCGAGCCGAGGGCCTCCAGCGCGTACGCCGTCAACTCCTTCTCGTGCCACTGGATGGCCGACATCCCGATCCCGGTGAGGTAGTCCACCGCCGCGCCGAGCGCGACCGCCTCGGCGATCGGCGGGGTGCCGGCCTCGAACCGGGCCGGCGGAGCGGCGAACGTCGACCGGGCCATGGTGACCGTCTCGATCATCGAGCCGCCGCCGAAGACCGGCGGCATGGCCGCCAGCAGCTCGCCCCGTCCCCAGAGCACACCGATGCCGGTCGGGCCGCACATCTTGTGCCCGGTGAAGACGATGTAGTCGGCGTCCAGGTCGACCACGTCGATGGGCAGGTGCGGCACCGACTGCGAGCAGTCCAGCAGCAGCAGCGCGCCCACCTCGCGGACCCGCGCGGTGATCCGGGAGGTGGCGTTGACCGTGCCGAGGATGTTCGACATGTGCACCAGCGAGACGATCTTCGTCCGCTCGGTGACCAGGTCGTCCAGGCCCGACTCGTCCAGCCGGCCCTGGTCGGTGACCGGGAACCAGCGCAGGGTCGCGCCGGTCCGCTCACAGAGCAGCTGCCACGGGACGATGTTCGAGTGGTGCTCCATCTCGGAGATCACCACCTCGTCGCCCGGCCCCAGCCGGAACCGGGGGTCGCCGTCCGGGCGCAACGAGGCGTTGGAGAAGGCGTACGCCACGATGTTGATCGCCTCGGTGGAGTTCTTGGTGAACACCACCTCGTCCGGGCTCGACGCGTTGAGGAACGCGGCGATCTTGGCCCGCGCCCCCTCGTACGCCTCGGTGGCCTCGGTGCCCAGGGTGTGCACCGAGCGCGACACGTTGGCGTTGTGCCGCGCGTAGTGCTCCCCGAGCACGTCGAGCACCTGCCGGGGCTTGTGCGAGGTGTTGGCGCTGTCGAGGTAGACCAGCGGGTGCCCGTTGATTTCCCGGTCCAGGATCGGGAAGTCGGCGCGCACCCGGGCCACGTCGAGACGCGGCACGTCGTCGTACTGCGGCATCCCGGACGGGATCGCGATGCTGGTCATCTCGGCAGCGCCTCTCCCGCTCAGGCCTTGGCCGTGCCGGCCCCGGCGGCGTACCGCTCGTAGCCCTCGGCCTCGAGCTTGTCGGCCAGCTCCGGGCCGCCCTGCTCGACGATCCGGCCGGCCACGAAGACGTGCACGAAGTCCGGCTTGATGTAGCGCAGGATCCGGGTGTAGTGGGTGATCAGCAGCACGCCGGTGTCGCCGTTGTCGCGGACCCGGTTGACGCCCTCGCTGACGACCCGCAGCGCGTCCACGTCGAGGCCGGAGTCGGTCTCGTCGAGGATCGCGATCTTCGGCTTGAGAAGCTCCAGCTGGACGATCTCGTGCCGCTTCTTCTCACCGCCGGAGAAGCCCTCGTTGACGTTGCGCTGGGCGAACGCCGGGTCCATCTGGAGCCGCTCCATGGCGCCGCGCAGCTCCCCGCCCCAGGTGCGCAGCTTCGGCGCCTCGCCGTCGATGGCGGTCTTCGCGGTGCGCAGGAAGTTCGCCACCGAGACGCCGGGCACCTCTACCGGGTACTGCATGGCCAGGAAGAGGCCGGCGCGGGCCCGCTCGTCGACGGTCATGGCGAGCACGTCCTCGCCGTCGAGGGTCACCGAACCGCCGGTGATCTCGTACTTGGGGTGGCCGGCGATCGAGTACGCCAGGGTGGACTTGCCGGAGCCGTTCGGGCCCATGATCGCGTGGGTCTCACCGGAGCGGACGGTCAGGTCGACGCCCGACAGGATCGGCTTGAGCTCACCCTCGGGCAGCTTGACCGACACCTTCAGGTCGCGGATCTCCAGGGTGCTCATTATCGGGTCACTCCATTACTCGGCGTCAGGCTGAGGTAGATGTCGCCGTCGCGGACTTCGACGGGGTAGACGGGTACGGGTTCGGTGGCCGGCAACCCGGAGGGCTGCCCGGTGCGCAGGTCGAAGCGCGAGCCGTGCAGCCAGCACTCGAGCGTGCAGCCGTCGACCTCACCCTCGGAGAGGGCGACCGAGGCGTGCGAGCACTCGTCGTAGGCGGCGTAGAACTGGCCGTCCTCGCCGTGCACCAGCGCGATCGGGGTGCCGTCGACGTCCGCGCTGATCGCGGTGCCCTTCGGCACGTCCTCGGTGGAGCAGATCCGGATCATCAGGCGCCGGCCTTGGTCAGCCGGGCCTCGATGGCGTCGCCGAGGCGCTCGCGCAGCGACTCCACCGGGATCTTGTTGATCAGCTCGGCGAAGAAGCCGCGGACCACCAGGCGGCGGGCCTCACCCTCCGGGATGCCCCGGGCCATCAGGTAGAACAGCTGCTCGTCGTCGAAGCGGCCGGTCGCGCTGGCGTGGCCGGCGCCGGCGATCTCGCCGGTCTCGATCTCCAGATTGGGTACGGAGTCCGCCCGCGCGCCGTCGGTGAGCAGCAGGTTCCGGTTGATCTCGTACGTGTCGGTGCCGGTCGCCTCGGCCCGGATCAGCACGTCGCCCACCCAGACGGTGTGCGCGTCCTCGCCCTGCAGGGCGCCCCGGTAACCGACGTAGCTGCGGCAGTCCGGCACGCTGTGGTCCACCAGCTGCCGGTGCTCCAGGTGCTGGCCGGAGTCGGCGAAGTAGACGCCGTACAGCTCGGCCTCGCCGCCGCGGCCCGTGTACTCCACCGAGGTGTACTGCCGGACCAGGTCGCCACCGAGGCTGACCTGGACGTGGGTCACCCGGGCGTCCCGACCCAGCTTGATCTTGAGGTGCTGCGCCTGCACCGCGTCGTCGGCCCAGTCCGCGACGGTGACCAGGGTCAGCTTCGCCCCGTCGGCCACGGAGACCTCGACGTTGTCGGCCAGGGTCACCGAGCCGACGTGCTCCAGCACGAGGGTCATCTCGGCGAACCGGCCCACCTCGACGAACGTGTGCCCGAAGGCCAGGCCCTCGGCGCTGTCGCCGACCACCCGCAGGCTCACCGGCGCACCCACCACGACGTCGCTGGCCACCCTGAGCAGCAGCGCCTCGCCGGCACCGCCGTAGGCGAGCGCGCTGACCCGGTCGACCGGGGTGAGCACGCTGCCCACCCGGGGGTCGTCGGTGCCGATCCGCTCGACGGCCACGCCCTCGGGCAGGTCGCCGTACTCGTGCCGGACCGTGCCGGTGGCGGCCTGCGGCTCACCGGCGAGGCCGCGCAGCCGCTTGAGCGGGGTGAAACGCCACTCCTCCTCCAGGCCGGTGAGGGCCGGGAAGTCGGCGACGTCGTACGAGCGCAGCGCCTGCGACTTGGTGCTGGGCGGCGCGGAAGCCTGGGTAGTCATTTCTTCCTTGGTCTGTTCTACGACGACGGTGTCAGGTGCTCGGTGGGCGGGCGGCGTCAGCCGACCGCGCCCTCCATCTGGAGTTCGATCAGCCGGTTCAGCTCCAGGGCGTACTCCATCGGGAGCTCCTTGGCGATCGGCTCGATGAAGCCGCGCACGATCATGGCCATCGCCTCGTCCTCGCTCAGGCCCCGGCTCATCAGGTAGAAGAGCTGGTCGTCACTGATCTTGGAAACGGTCGCCTCGTGCCCCATCGACACGTCGTCCTCGCGGATGTCGACGTACGGGTAGGTGTCCGAGCGGGAGATGGTGTCGACCAGCAACGCGTCGCACTTGACCGTGCTCCGGCTGTGGTGCGAACCCTCCAGCACCTGCACCAGACCCCGGTACGAGGTGCGGCCGCCGCCCCGGGCGATCGACTTCGACACGATGGTCGAGGAGGTGTGCGGCGCGGCGTGCACCATCTTGGCGCCGGCGTCCTGGTGCTGGCCCTCGCCGGCCATGGCCACCGAGAGCACCTCGCCCTTGGCGTGCTCGCCCGTCATGAAGACCGCCGGGTACTTCATGGTGACCTTGGAGCCGATGTTGCCGTCGACCCACTCCATGGTCGCGCCCTCGTGGCACACGGCGCGCTTGGTGACCAGGTTGTAGACGTTGTTCGACCAGTTCTGGATGGTCGTGTAGCGGCAGCGCGCGTTCTTCTTGACGATGATCTCCACGACCGCGCTGTGCAGCGAGTCGGAGGAGTAGAGCGGCGCGGTGCAGCCCTCGACGTAGTGCACGTACGCACCCTCGTCGACGATGATCAGCGTCCGCTCGAACTGGCCCATGTTCTCCGTGTTGATCCGGAAGTAGGCCTGCAGCGGGATCTCCACGTGCACACCCTTCGGCACGTAGATGAACGAGCCACCGGACCACACGGAGGTGTTCAGCGCGGCGAACTTGTTGTCGCCGACCGGGATCACCGTGCCGAAGTACTCCTTGAAGACGTCCTCGTGCTCACGCAGCGCGGTGTCGGTGTCCAGGAAGAGGACGCCCTGCTCCTCAAGGTCCTCACGGATCTTGTGGTAGACGACCTCGGACTCGTACTGCGCCGCGACACCGGCGACCAGCCGCTGCTTCTCCGCCTCCGGGATGCCCAGCCGGTCGTAGGTGTTCTTGATGTCCTCGGGCAGGTCCTCCCAGCTGGTGGCCTGCTTCTCGGTGGACCGCACGAAGTACTTGATGTTGTCGAAGTCGATCCCGGTGAGGTCGGCGCCCCAGGCCGGCATCGGCTTGCGGCCGAACAGCCGAAGACCCTTCAGGCGCAGGTCGAGCATCCAGGCCGGCTCGTTCTTCTTGGCCGAGATGTCCCGCACCACCGCCTCGTTGATGCCGCGCTGGGCAGCCGCCCCGGCGGCGTCCGGGTCGGACCAGCCGTACTCGTAGCGACCCAGCGCAGCGAGCTGCTCTTCCTGGGTCAGGGGCTGGACGATCTGCTCGGTCATCTATCTGTCCTCACAGTGGTGACGGGATTACCGGATTGAGCGCGTACCGGCTGGGTCGGAATGTGCGTGGTGCACACCCCGTCGCCGTGCGCGATGGTTGCCAGGCGCTGCACGTGGGTGCCGACCAGACGGGAGATCACCGCGGTCTCGGCCTCGCACAGCTGGGGAAACTCGGCGGCCACGTGCGCCACCGGGCAGTGGTGCTGGCAGAGCTGGCCGCCGGAGGCGATCGTGGACGCGTTGGCAGCGTAACCCTCGGCGGTGAGCGCCGCGGCGAGTGCCTCGGCTCTGGCGAGGGGGTCGTCGCCGGCGTCCTCCATGGCCGCCTGACAGCGGGACTCGAGGGCGGACACCTGCTCGGTGGCGAACGCCTCGACCGCGTCCGAGCCACCGCTGCGGGCGATCCAACGCAACGCGGCCGTGGCCATGTTGTCGTAGTGATGGGTGCCACAGCGGACCCGGGCGGCCTCGGTCAGCATGAACACCTTGGCCGGACGCCCCCGCCCACGGCTGCCCTGCACGGTCTGCTCGCGGGCGTACACGTCACCGTCGGCGAGCATCGCGTCCAGGTGCCGGCGGATCGCCGCCGGGCTGAGCCCGAGGGCCACGCCGAGCTGCGCGGCGGTGGTGGCCCCCCGCTCCAGCAGCAGCTGGGTGACCCGGTCCCGCGTGGGAACCTCGGTCGGCGCGGCGTCGCCGAGCGCGGCGGACGTGGTCACGACCGGCGCGGACGCGCTCGCACCGACGGCCGGACCGGCCGTCGGCTGCTGCCCGGAGAGCGCCGCCGCGTTTTTCACAACGCCAACGTTACGTAATTACCCGGAGGGTCGCAAACCCGGGCCCCGGTGATCCGAACCACCGACCCGGCGGAGTCGGAAGAACCTCGATCACTACGGTGCGTAGGATTTGTGCCGTGAACCGATACGTCCGTCCGGTCTCCGGCACCCTGCTGCGCCGCCTCGCGCTCACCTCGATCATCGCGAACGTGGGCATCGTCGTCACCGGCGGGGCCGTCCGGTTGACCGCCTCGGGCCTCGGTTGCCCCACCTGGCCCCGGTGCACCGACGATTCCTACGTCACCACGCCCGAGATGGGCGTGTACGGGGTGATCGAGTTCGGCAACCGGATGCTGACCTTCGCGGTGGGCCTGATCGCGCTGGCCACCGTACTGGCCGTGCTGGCGCACCGACCGAGGCGGCCCGGGCTGCTGGCGCTGTCCGTCGCGGTCTTCCTGGGCATTCCCGCCCAGGCGGTGATCGGTGGCATCACCGTGCTCACCAACCTCAACCCGTGGGTGGTCGGGCTGCACTTCCTCGCCTCGATGGCGGTGATCGCGGCCGCGTACGCCCTGTGGCGGCGCATCGCCGAGCCGGACGGGCCCACGGTGGCCGTGGTGCCGACCCCGCTGCGCGCGCTGGCCCGCGTCACGACCGGCGTCGTCGTCGCGGTGCTGGTCGTCGGCACCTGGGTCACCGGCAGCGGCCCGCACGCGGGCGACCACGGCGCCGCCCGCAACGGACTGGACCCGGAGACCATCTCCCAGGTGCACGCCGACGGCGTCTTCCTGCTGATCGGCCTCTCGGTGGCCCTGATCTTCGCGTTCCGCGCCGTCGGCGCCCAGCGGGCCTTCCGCGCCGCGATCGTCCTGATCGCCGTGGAGCTGGGTCAGGGCTTGATCGGCTTCGTGCAGTACTTCACCCACGTCCCGGCGTTCCTGGTCGGCACGCACATGCTCGGCTCCTGCCTGGTGCTGCTGGCCACCCTCTCGGTGCAGTGGTCCACCCGCGAACGCCGTCCGGTCGCCCCGACGCCGCGAACCGCCACCCCCACCGACGCCGAAGCCGTCCCGGCCCCCGCCTGAGCCGGGGGCCGCGCCCCGCGGGCGTCGCTGACCTCGCGGGCCTCGCTGACCCTGCTGCCCTGCCGTGCCCCTGCCCCTGCGCGCCGCACGCCGGGTGCCACGCTCGATCCTGGTTCTAGTGGTATCCGCCGCGCTGAATGCCACTACATCCACGATGTTGCGCGGTCTTGTCGCCCAAAGCCCTGCCACACGCCCCGCTGACGGGAGCCCGCCACGCGGTGTCGGCGGCGGCCACACCATCCGCACGCTTTGCTTTGCTTACCTCCATGCGACACCACCCACGGTCCGGAGATCGGACGCCGGGTGTCGCATGGAGGTATGCAGAGCAAAGGACGTCTGACTACCACCTGCGGGGTCGGTCCGCCCGAGCCGAGATGCGCGCAACTTCAGGGAAAGTGTGGGGTCGTGGCGCGGTGAGGCCACAACTTCAGTGAAGTTGCGCGGATCGAGGCGGGGACGCCCGGTGAGGGTCAGCCGCGGCGGGCCAGGTGGGTGGTGACGGCCTCGGCGAGGCGGTCGGGCGCCCAGTCGGCGTGGCCGAGGAAGAGCGAGGGCTCGGTCAGCTCCAGCTCGACCAGGACCGGGTCGCCGTCCGGGCCGGGGATCAGGTCGACCCGCGCGTAGAGCAGCTGCCGCGTCCCGCCGGGCACCGTGGCCAGCGTCCGCTCCGCCACGTCGAGCTGGTCCGGGCGGGCGGTGCGGGCGGTGATCTCCTCCGCCTTGTAGAGCCCGTCCGGGCCGAGGTCCGGCCCGGTCAGCATCGGACCCTTGCGGATCGCGTGGCTGAACGCCAGCCCGTCCGGGCCGGCCAGGAAGAGCAGCGCCGTCTCGCCCTCGGTGTCGACCGCCGTCAGGTACGGCTGAACCATCGTCACCCGACGGGCGTCGGAGAGCCGGCGTACGTGCGCCGCGGCGAGTTCCCGGTGTTCCGGGTCGGCCAGGTCGTACCGCCCGGTGTCCTGGCTGCCCGCGCTGACCGCCGGCTTGATCACGTACTCGCCGGAGTCGGCCGGCGGCTGCCAGGTCTCCCCCGGCTCGACCCAGGACGTCGGCACGGTCGGCACACCGGCCGCGCTCAGCTCGGCGAGGTAGCGCTTGTCGGTGTTCCAGCGCACCACCTCGGCGGGATTGACCAGCGTCGGCACGGAGGAGGCCCAGGCGACGAACTCGTCGCGGCGCAGCGCGTAGTCCCACGGCGAGCGCAGCACGACGAGGTCGTAGGCGGACCAGTCGACGTCGGGGTCGTCCCAGAGGGCCGCCTCGGCCGCGATCCCCCGGGCGGCGAGCGGTGCGAGGACCAGCCGGTCGTCCGGGTCGAGGTCGGCGATTTCGGTGCAGGTGACGAGAGCGACCCGGGGTTTCCCCCGGGTCGACTGGCGATTGTCGGTCAATTCAGGTGTCTATTCTCAGCGGGCCATCGTGCGCCGGGCCATCGACCGCCACAGGTCGTTGCTCGGACGCATCTGGTCCATCAGTTCACGCTCCCAGGCGTTCTCGACGGTGACTCCCGCCTTGGCGCACGCCTCCCGGGCGGTGACGGTGTCGTCGGCGAACTGGTCGCCCCACTCACCGTCGGTACCCACGAGGACGATTCGCGCGCCACGCTTGCCGACGTACTCGATGACCGCCTTCGCTCCGCCGTGTCCGGCGGCGAACGCCCTGAGGCCCGCGACCAGGCCGTGGGGCGCCTGCTCGGCGGCGGTCTGCTCGGCCGTCAGCGTCGTATCGGAACCATCTGCCATGACGCGAAGCCTAAGCAGAGTTCCACTCACACGGGTGAGAACCATGAAGCTTTTGTGATGCCAATTACCTACAGGTTTAAGGAAGACCACAGGTTGCTTGTCCGGTTTTATCCGGACTTTGCACTTCAAAACATCCGGGTAAATCAGGATTCAATCGCCGCAAGTTGAGTCGATCCGACTCATGCCGATAGTTACTCTGATGTGACGTTAAAGCCGGACAACTCATCTATGACTGTGATTAGTCGAAGAATTTACCCCGGACGCGCGGGGAGGTCAGATCAGCGCGTCGACAGCGACGGCGACGAAGACGATGGTCAGGTACGTCGTCGACCAGTGGAACAGCCGCATCGGCTTGACCGCCTCGCCGCGCTTCGCCCGCCCGCAGAGGCGGTGCGCCTCGACCAGGAAGATGGCACCCACCACCAGGGTCGGTACGCCGTAGATCGCGCTGAGCCCCAGCGGCCAGACCGCCAGCGAGGTGAGCACGGTGAGCCAGGCGAAGATCAGGATCTCGGCGTTCACCCGGCGGGTCGAGGCCACCACCGGCAGCATCGGGATCCCGGCGCGGGCGTAGTCGTCCTTGTACTTCATGGCGAGCGGGTAGAAGTGCGGCATCTGCCAGAAGAAGACCACCGCGAACAGCCCCCAGGCGGCGGGCGCCAGCGAGCCGGTCACCGCCGCCCAGCCGATCAGCACCGGCGCGGCCCCGCAGGCCCCGCCCCAGAAGGTGTTGGTCGCGGTGGAGCGCTTGAGCCACAGCGTGTAGACGAGGTCGTAGTAGGCGATCGCGGCTAGGGTCAGCGCGGCGGCCAGCAGGTTGGTGAACGCCGCCATCAGGACGACCGAGATCGCCGCCAGCACCAGACCGAAGACCAGCGCGCTCCGCGGCGACACGGTGTGCGCCGGCAGCGGGCGGCGCTTGGTGCGCCGCATCAACTGGTCGATGTCCCGGTCGATGTAGCAGTTGAGCACGCTGGCCGCGCCCGCGGCGAGCGAGCCACCGACCAGCACCACGGCCATCAGCCACAGCGACGGCAGACCGCCGTCGGCGAGCATCATCGCGGGGACGGTCGTGACCAGCAGCAGCTCCACGATCCGCGGCTTGGTGAGCGCCACGTACGCCGAGAGGACCGCGCGCACGTCCCGCCGCGCCACCGGACCCTCGACCGCCCGAGCCGGGGGCCGCCCGGCAGGGTTGCTCGCGGGGCGCTCGGTGATCATGCTCACGGATTGCCACCTTCCGGCATTCGGCACGGGGAGATCGGATCAGCAGGACCCGGTCCGGGTCCGCATACCGACCCACACACTACGCGTTGTCGTTTTGGCTGCCCGGCCGACCCGACAACGGTGCGGGCCGTCACACCACCGGGTTGAACGACGCGACGCGCCGTCACGTACCGCACACCATGCAGAGATCCCCGGGCGGACGTTTAGGCACGCTCGATAGGGTCACCAGTGAGGGTTCCGCCCATCTTGCCGAGGAGCACAACCATCGTGGCTGCCAACCGACCCGAGCACTCCGCACTCAACTGGACCGACCTCGACCGCCGGGCCGTCGACACCGTCCGCGTGCTGGCCATGGACGCCGTGGAGAAATCCGGCAACGGCCACCCGGGCACCGCGATGAGCCTCGCGCCCGCGGCCTACCTGCTCTTCAACCGGGTCATGCGGCACAACCCCGCCGACCCGAACTGGCCCGGTCGGGACCGGTTCGTGCTCTCCGCCGGGCACTCCAGCCTGACGCTCTACATCCAGCTGTTCCTCTCCGGCTACCCGATGAGCCTGTCCGACCTGCAGTCGCTGCGGCAGTGGGGCTCGCTCACCCCGGGTCACCCCGAGCACGGGCACACCCCGGGCGTGGAGACCACCACCGGTCCGCTCGGCCAGGGCCTGGGCAACGCGGTCGGCATGGCCATGGCGGCCCGCCGTGAGCGCGGCCTGTTCGACCCGGAGACCGAGCCCGGCGCGTCCGTCTTCGACCACGACATCTGGTGCATCGTCTCCGACGGTGACATCGAGGAGGGCATCAGCCACGAGGCCAGCGCACTCGCCGGGCACCAGCAGCTGGGCAACCTCACGGTGATCTACGACGACAACGAGATCTCGATCGAGGACGACACCCGGATCGCCAAGAGCGAGGACGTGGCCGCCCGCTACGAGGCGTACGGCTGGCACGTGCAGACCGTCGACTGGCGCAGCGGCGACGCCGACCAGGGCGACTACCACGAGGACGCCGAGGCGCTCCACCAGGCGCTGCTGGCCGCCAAGGCGGAGACCGGGCGCCCCTCCTTCATCGCGCTGCGCACCATCATCGGCTGGCCCGCGCCCAACAAGCAGAACACCGGCAAGATCCACGGTTCGGCGCTCGGCGCCGACGAGGTGAAGGCCACCAAGCGGATCCTCGGCTTCGACCCGGACAAGAGCTTCGACGTCGACGAAAAGGTGCTCGGCCACGCCCGGACGGTGATGGGCCGCGGCGCCGCCGCCCAGGAGCAGTGGACCACCGCGTTCGACGCCTGGAAGGCCGCCAACCCGGAGCGCACGGCGCTCTACGAGCGGATGGCCGGCCGGGTGCTGCCCGAGGGCTGGGCCGACGCGCTGCCCACCTTCCCCGCCGACGCCAAGGGCGTGGCCACCCGGGCCGCCTCCGGCAAGGTGCTGGAGGCGCTCGCGCCGGTGCTGCCGGAGCTGTGGGGCGGCTCGGCCGACCTGGCCGAGAGCAACAACACCACCATGAAGGGCGAGCCGTCCTTCATCCCCGCGTCGCACGCCACCAAGGACTTCCCCGGCCACGAGTACGGCCGCACGCTGCACTTCGGCATCCGCGAGCACGCCATGGGCGCGATCCTCAACGGCATCGCCCTGCACGGCGGCACCCGCCCGTACGGCGGCACCTTCCTGGTGTTCAGCGACTACATGCGCCCCTCGGTGCGGCTGGCCGCGCTGATGAAGCTGCCGGTGACGTACGTCTGGACGCACGACTCGATCGGCCTCGGCGAGGACGGTCCCACCCACCAGCCGGTGGAGCACCTGACCGCCCTGCGCGCCATCCCCGGCCTGGACGTGGTCCGTCCGGCCGACGCCAACGAGACCGCCTGGGCCTGGCGGCTGGCGCTGGAGCACACCGACCGTCCGACCGCGCTGGCGCTGAGCCGCCAGCCGCTGCCGACGCTGGACCGTGCGGTCCTGGGCGGCGCGGACGGCGTGGCCAAGGGCGGCTACGTGCTGGCCGAGGCGTCCAACGGCAAGCCGCAGGTGATCATCATCGGCACCGGGTCGGAGGTGCAGCTCTGCCTGACCGCCCGCGAGCGCCTGGAGGCCGACGGCACGCCCACCCGGGTGGTCTCGATGCCCTGCCAGGAGTGGTTCTACGAGCAGGACGAGGCGTACCGGGAGTCGGTGCTCCCACGCGGGGTAAAGGCACGGGTGAGCGTGGAGGCGGGCATCGCGATGTCCTGGCGCGGCGTGGTCGGCGACCTCGGCGAGAGCGTCAGCCTGGAGCACTACGGCGCGAGTGCCCCGCACACCGTGCTCTTCGAGCAGTTCGGGTTCACCCCCGACCGGATCGTGGCGGCGGCACATGCCTCGCTGGCCCGGGTGGGCGACATCACCGGTTTCACGACCGGCAACTGAGGGGAGCGTGGACGGCATGACGGACAGGCTGAGTGAGCTCACCGCCGCGGGTGTGGCGGTGTGGCTGGACGATCTTTCCCGGGTACGCCTGAGCTCCGGCGGGCTGGACCAGCTCCGCCGGGAGAAGCACGTGGCCGGGGTGACCACGAACCCCACGATCTTCGCCAAGGCGCTGAGCGACGCCGACGAGTACAACTGGCAGCTGCGCGACCTCGCCATGCGGGGGGTGGACGTCGAAGAGGCGGTGCGCATGCTCACCACGTACGACGTGCGCTGGGCCTGCGACGTGATGCGTCCCTCGTACGACGGCAGCGCGGGCGTCGACGGCCGGGTCTCCATCGAGGTGGACCCGCGGCTGGCGCACGAGAGCGACCGGACGGTCGCCGAGGCCAAGGCGCTGTGGTGGCTGGTCGACCGGCCCAACCTCTTCATCAAGATCCCGGCCACCGAGGCGGGCCTGCCGGCGATCACCGCCACGCTGGCCGAGGGGATCAGCGTCAACGTGACCCTGATCTTCGGGTTGGACCGCTACTCCGCGGTGATGGAGGCGTTCCTGGCCGGCCTGGAGCAGGCCAAGGCGAACGGACACGACCTGTCCACCATCGGGTCGGTGGCGTCCTTCTTCGTCTCCCGCGTCGACTCCGAGGTCGACAAGCGGCTCGAGAAGATCGGCTCCGAGCAGGCGAAGGCGCTGCGGGGCAAGGCGGCGATCGCCAACGCCCAGCTGGCGTACGAGCGCTACAGCGAGGTGTTCTCCTCCGACCGCTGGCAGGCGCTCGCCGACGCCGGCGCGCACCCCCAGCGGCCGCTGTGGGCCTCCACCTCGACGAAGAACCCGGACTACCGGGACGTCATCTACGTCGAGGAGCTGATCGCGCCCGGCACGGTCAACACCATGCCGGAGGCGGTCATCCACGCGTACGCGGACCACGGTGAGACGAGCGCCGACACCATCACCGGCTCCTACGACGCGGCCCGCAAGGTCTTCGCCGACCTGGAGTCGGTCGGGGTGGACATGGCCGACGTGATCGCGACCCTGGAGCGCGAGGGCGTGGAGAAGTTCGAGACCAGCTGGCAGGAGCTGATCGACGGCGTCCGCAAGTCGCTCAAGGCGGCGGCCTCGGGCAAGGGTTCCCCGAACGAGGCCGCCAAGGGCAACGCGAAGGCCGCCCAGCAGGCCGGTGGTAACGCATGAGCGACCTGTTGGGCGGTCCGGTGGAGGCTGCCGCCGGGCTCGCCGTGTACGGCGCGGACGCCGTCGACAAGTCCGCACCCGCTTCGACCCGGGACGCGCTGGTCAGGAACGAGGTCCCGGGCCGGCTGGCCGCCAAGGACCCGAGCCTGTGGGGGCCGGACGCCGAGGCCGAGGCGAAGATCCGGCTCGGCTGGATGGACACCCACCGGCGTAGCCGGGAACTGCTGGTGCAGTTGGCCGAGCTGACCGCGGAGCTGGTCGACCTGGACCACGTGGTGCTCGCCGGCATGGGCGGTTCCTCGCTGGCCCCGGAGGTGATCGCCCGCACCATGGGCCGGCCGCTGACGGTGCTGGACACGACCGACCCGGGCCAGGTGCGGACGGCGCTGGGTGACCGGCTGGAGCGCACCGTGGTGGTGGTGGCCAGCAAGTCCGGCTCGACGGTGGAGACCGACAGCCACCGACGCGCCTACTGGCAGGCGTTCCTGGACGCCGGGATGACCGAGGCGGAGGCCGGTCGGCACTTCGTCATCGTCACCGATCCCGGCTCGCCGTTGGAGGCCACCGCCACCGAGATGGGCGCGTTCACCGTGCTGGCCGACCCGAACGTGGGCGGCCGGTACTCGGCGCTGACCGCGTTCGGGCTGGTGCCCTCGGCGCTGGCCGGGGTCGAGGTGGCGGAGCTGATCGACCAGGCCGACGAGCTGGCCGCGTCGCTCGGCGAGGATCGGGACAATCCCGCGCTCGCGCTGGGCGCCGCCCTGGGCGCCGCGGCCACGTTGGCCCGGGACAAGGTCGCGCTGATCTCCGACGGCACCGGGATCGAGGGGTTCGGCGACTGGGCCGAGCAGTTGATCGCCGAGTCGACCGGCAAGGCCGGGGTGGGCATCCTCCCGGTGGTGGTGGAATCCCCGCAGAGCGCCGGCGCCAGCGGCCCGGACGTGTTGACCGTCACCTACGGCGGGTCACTGGCCGCCGGTGACGCTCCGGGCGGCGGCGCCAACCCGGACGTGGCGGTCAACGGTCCACTGGGCGCGCAGTTCCTGGCCTGGGAGTACGCGACCGCGGTGGCCGGGGTGGTGCTCGGCATCGACCCGTTCAACCAGCCGAACGTCACCGAGTCCAAGGAGAACACCAACAAGATCCTGGCCTCGGGCCTGCCGGCGGAGACGCCGTCGTTCACCGAGGGCGCGATCGAGGTGTACGCGCCGCAGGGCGCCCCCGGTGACCTGGCCGGCGTGCTGCGCTGGCTGCTCGACGGGTTGGGCGACGACGGCTACCTGGCGGTGATGGCGTACCTGGACCGGTTCGCCGACGCGGACGCGGGCCGGCTGCGTGCGCTGCTGGCCGAAGCGGCCGGCCGGCCGGTCACCTTCGGTTGGGGCCCCCGGTTCCTGCACTCCACCGGTCAGTACCACAAGGGCGGCCCGCAGGTGGGCAGCTACCTCCAGGTGACCGGCGCGGTCGCCGAGGACCTGCCGGTGCCGGGCAAGCCGTACACCTTCGGCGAGTTGCAGGCGGCGCAGGCCGCCGGCGACCGGCAGGCCCTCGCCGGCCGGGAGCGGCCGCTTCTGCGGCTGCACCTGACCGACCGGGCCGCCGGCGTCGCCCAACTGCTCGACGCGGCCGGTGAGCTGCGGGCGTGAGGATGGACGACGTGACACAAGCGGAGCGAGGAGGCGGCGTGAACCCGCTGCGCGACCCGCAGGACCGCCGGCTTCCCCGGATCCCCGAGCCGTGCGCTCTGGTGATCTTCGGGGTGACCGGCGACCTGGCCCGCAAGAAGCTGCTCCCGGCGGTCTACGACCTGGCCAACCGGGGGCTGCTCCCGCCCGGCTTCGTGGTGCTCGGCTTCGCCCGCCGCGACTGGGGTGACGGCGACTTCGAGACGCTGGCCTGCGAGGCGGCGCGCAAGCACGCGCGTACCCCGTGGCGGGACGAGGTCTGGGCGCGGCTGGCCGGCAACATCAAGTTCGTCGGCGGGTCGTTCGACGACGACGCCGCCTTCGACCAGCTCGCCACGACGCTGGACGAGCTGCGGCAGAGCCACGGCATCACCGGCAACGCGGCGTTCTACTTCTCCATCCCCCCGGCCGCGTTCCCCGTCGTGCTCAAGCAGCTGGCCCGCACCGGGATGGCCGACAACGAGAAGTCCGGCGGCTGGCGCCGGGTGGTGGTGGAGAAGCCGTTCGGCAACGACCTGCCCTCGGCGAAGGCGCTCAACGATCTGGTCGACGACGTCTTCACCCGCCAGGACGTCTTCCGGATCGACCACTACCTGGGCAAGGAGACCGTCCAGAACATCCTCGCCCTGCGGTTCGCCAACAACCTGTTCGAGCCGCTGTGGAACTCCAAGTACGTCGACTCGGTGCAGATCACCATGGCCGAGGACGTCGGCATCGGCAGCCGCGCGGGTTTCTACGACACCGTCGGCACCGCCCGCGACGTACTCCAGAACCACCTGCTCCAGCTCCTGGCCCTGGTGGCCATGGAGGAACCGACCAGCTTCGACGCCGACGAGATCCGGACCGAGAAGCTGAAGGTGCTCAAGGCGATCACCCTGCCCAAGGACGTTGCCCGGGACACCGTACGCGGTCAGTACCTGCCGGGGTGGGTCGGCGGCGAGCGCGCGGTCGGCTACCTGGAGGAGCAGGGCGTACCCGCCGATTCCACCACCGAGACGTACGTGGCCGTGCGGCTGGGCATCCAGAACCGCCGCTGGGCCGAGGTGCCGTTCTACATCCGGGCCGGCAAGCGGCTACCCCGGCGGGTCACCGAGGTCGCCATCATGTTCAAGAAGGCGCCGCACCTGCCGTTCAACGACGCCGACATGGAGTCGCTGGGCAACAACCAGCTCGTCATCCGAGTGCAGCCGGACGAGGGCGTGGTGCTCAAGTTCGGCTCGAAGGTGCCGGGCACCACGATGGAGGTCCGCGACATCGCGATGGACTTCCAGTACGGCGAGGCGTTCACCGAGTCCAGCCCGGAGGCGTACGAGCGACTGGTGCTGGACGTGCTGATCGGCGACCGCACGCTCTTCCCGGACGCGGCGGAGGTCGAGCAGAGCTGGCAGGTGATCGACCCGCTGGAGCACGCCTGGGCGGGCACCACGCCGGAGCCGTACCGCGCCGGCGAGTGGGGGCCGCGGGCAGCCGACGAGATGCTGGCCCGCGAGGACCGCGCCTGGCGGCGCGCGTGACCGAGCGGACCAGCGGGCACAGCAGCGGGGCGCTCGCGCCGCCGCGAAGCGGTGGCGCGAGCGAGCGAACCAGGAGGCTCCAGTGATCGGGCTGTGGGACACCACCGGCAACGAGGTGGTCAAGGCGCTCGCCGCCGAGCGGCGCAGCGCCGGCGGGGTGGCCAGCGGCATGGCGCTCACCCTCATCGTGGTGGTGGACGAGAAGCGGGTCCGGGAGGCGGAGGCGGCGGCGACGATAGCGGCCGCCGCCCACCCGTGCCGGCTGGTGGTGGTGGTCCGTTCCGAGATCGAGCGGGACCGCAACCGGTTGGACGCGGAGATCGTGGTCGGTGGCCGGCTCGGCCCGTGCGAGGCGGTGGTCACCCGGATGTACGGGCGGCTGGCCCTGCACGCCGAGTCGGTCGTGATGCCGCTGCTGGTCCCGGACGTGCCGGTGGTCACCTGGTGGCACGGCGAACCGCCGGCCGAGATCGCCACCGACTTCCTCGGCGTGGTCGCCGACCGGCGGATCACCGACACGGCGCAGGCCGCCGACCCGGTGGAGGCGCTGCGGCAGCGGGCCCGGGACTACGCCCCGGGCGACACCGACCTGGCGTGGACCCGGATCACCCCGTGGCGGACCCTGGTCGCCGGGGCGTTCGACACCACCGAGGCGCGGGTGACCGAGGCGACGATCGTCGCGCCGCCGAGCGACCCGACGGCGGCGCTGATGGCCGGTTGGCTGAGCAGCCGGCTCGACATCACCCCACGCCGGGTGGACTCCCCCGAGTTCCCCCGGATGCGTGAGGTGGAGCTGACCTGTGCCAACGGCGACCACCTGACGCTCACCCGCGAGGACAGCATGGCGGTGTTCCGGCGGACCGGCCAGGACGACCGGGCCCTGCCGCTGGTGCGTCGGCCGCTCGGCGACGAGCTGGCCGAGGAGCTGCGCCGGCTGGACGCCGACCAGGTGTACGCGGAGGCGTTGGGCGCGACCGCCGGGCTGCGCGGCCTGGAGCAGCGCCCACCGCAGCGGGTGCACGTCTGGAAGGATCCGGCCACCGCCGAGCGCGCGGAGGCCGGGGTCACCGCGCACGCCGGCACGAGCGGCGAGCGCTGAGCCCGCCGACGTTCGGTACACCACGTCGGGGCAGGGCCGGGTGGTCCCGGGCCCTGCCCCCGAAACCTCCCGGGGCATCCCGCCCCGCCACATCCGGGCACCGGCCCGGGCACGACGCGACAGCGACCGCCCCGCGGTCGGGAAACGAAGGCACAACCGATGAGTGAGGCGACTGTCGCCGTGCACGCCGACGCCGACCTGCTGGCGCAGGCCGTGGCGGCCCGCCTGCTGGTGAAGCTGCTCGACGCCCAGGCCGACCGGGGCGAGGCCTCGGTGGTGCTCACGGGTGGGCGCGTCGCCGCGGCCGTCTACCGGGCGGTGGCACACCTGCCGGCCCGCGACGCGGTCGACTGGTCCCGGGTCGACGTGTGGTGGGGCGACGAGCGGTTCCTGCCCGCCGGCGACCCGGAGCGCAACGAGACCCAGGCCCGAGCCGCGCTGCTGGACGTCGTGCCGCTGGACCCGGCCCGGGTGCACCCGATGCCCGCCTCCGACGGCCCGGCCGGCAACGACCCCGAGGCGGCGGCCGCCGCGTACGCCGACGAGCTGGCGCGCGCCGCCGGCCCCGGGCACGCCGAGCTGCCGCACTTCGACGTGCTGATGCTGGGCGTCGGCGAGGACGGGCACGTCGCCTCGGTCTTCCCCGGGCACCCGGTGCACTACGAGAGCCGACCGGTCAGTGCGGTGCGGGGCAGCCCCAAGCCGCCGCCGGTGCGCACCACCCTCACCCTGCCGGCGATCAACACCGCCGAGGAGGTCTGGCTGGTGGCTGGCGGCGCGGACAAGGCGCGTGCGGTCGGCATGGCCCTGGCCGGGGCCGGACCGGTGCAGGTGCCGGCCGCCGGGGTGCACGGCGTGGACCGTACCCGGTGGCTGCTGGACCGGGCCGCGGCAGCCGACGTGCCGGCCCGGCTGCGCAGCCTGCGCTGAGCGCCGCGCACCCCGCGCTGCGCTGAGTGCCGCGCACCTCACGCGGAAGGAAGGGCCCCATGTCAACGCTCAGCGTTGTGCGGGGCCCTCCTGTCATTCGCCCCGGCGGCGGCGCAGCGCGGCGAGCGCCTCGGCCAGCAGCGCCTCGCCCTCCTCGGCGGTACGCCGCTCCTTCACGTACGCCAAATGGCTCTTGTACGGCTCGGCGCGGGCCCGCCCGGGCGGGTTCTGCGCGTCCTGCCCGGCGGGCAGGCCACAGCGGGGACAGTCCCACAGCGGCGGCGCCACGGCGTCCGCGGCGATCCGGATACAGGTCCGGTGGTCGTTGCGGCACCAGTAGGTGACGTCCTGTCGGGGGGCGGGAGGGTGTCGCTCGTCCGGACGGACGGGTGCGGACCCGATCCGGGCGCCGCGGATGACGTTGCCACTCGGCACGGCTGCTCGCTCCTGTCGTCGGAGGGACCCGCCGTCTTCGGGGGTGGGCGGCGGGCGACGCGGTGCAGCGGAGAAAAGCCTGCGCGCGGCCCGTCTGGTGACGGACCGCGCGCAGATTGTACGACTTGACGGGCCTGCTCAGGCGCCGCTGTTCATCTGGAGGCGGAGCCAGAGCCCGAGCCCGATGATGGCGGCGAACCAGACGACGCTCACCAGAACGGTGTAGCGGTCCAGGTTCTTCTCCGCCACCGAGGAGCCGGCGAGGCTGGAGCTGACTCCACCGCCGAACATGCTCGACAGACCGCCGCCCTTGCCGCGGTGCAGCAGGATCAGCAAGGTGAGCAGAATGCTCGTGATGACCAGCAACACGATCAACGTGTATGCGAACCAGATCGGCATGGCTGGGGTCAGTTCCTCTCGTAGCGATCCTCGCCCGGTCTGATCGGGCACGGTGGCACCGACCGGTGGACGGGCGGGGTCAAGGATACCGAGCGATCAGCGGGCGATGTGCTCCGGGAACCGGCAGATCTGCGCGAATTCCTCCGCGTCCAGGCTGGCGCCCCCCACCAGGCCCCCGTCCACGTCCGCCATCGCCATGATCGTGGCGATGTTGGACGCCTTGACCGAGCCGCCGTAGAGGACCCGGACCTGGTCGGCGGTGTCCTGGTCGAAGCGCGCCGCCAGCCGCTGGCGGACCGCACCGCAGACCTCCTGGGCGTCCTCCGGCGTCGCGGTCTTGCCGGTGCCGATCGCCCAGACCGGCTCGTACGCGATCACCACCTGCCGCACCTGCTCGGGGGTGAGCCCGGCGAGGCCACCGTCGAGCTGGTCGGAGCAGTGCGCCACGTGGCCGCCCTGCTCGCGGACGTCCAGCCCCTCCCCCACGCAGAGGATCGGGGTCAGCCCGTGCGTCAGCGCCGCCTTCACCTTGGCGTTGACGAGCGCGTCGTCCTCGTGGTGGAAGGCCCGCCGCTCGGAGTGCCCGACGACCACGTACGAGCAGCCGAGCTTGGCCAGCATCTGCCCCGAGATGTCCCCGGTGTAGGCGCCCGAGGCGTGCGGGGAGAGGTCCTGCGCGCCGTAACCGATCAGCAGCTTGTCCCCGTCCACCGCCGTCTGCACGGTGCGCAGGTCGGTGAAGGGCGGCAGGACGACCGTCTCCACGTCGGTGAGCTGCTTCTCGGTGAGGCTCGCGGCCAGCTTCTGCACCAGCAGATTGGCCTCGAGGTGGTTGAGGTTCATCTTCCAGTTGCCGGCCATCAGTGGCCGGCGGGTGGTGCTCGCCATTCAGTTCTCCAGGGCCGCGATGCCGGGGAGGGTCTTGCCCTCCAGGTATTCCAGGGAGGCGCCACCACCGGTGGAGATGTGCCCGAAGGACGACTCATCCAGCCCGAGGGCACGGACCGCAGCTGCGGAGTCGCCACCACCGACGACGCTGAACGCGTCGGCCTTGGTGATCGCCTCGGCGACCCCCCGGGTGCCGGCCGCGAACGCCGGCATCTCGAACACGCCCATCGGGCCGTTCCAGAAGACCGTCTTCGCCTGGGACAACGCGGCGGCGAAACCCGCAACCGTCTCCGGGCCGATGTCCAGACCGAGCCGGTGGCTCGGGATGCCGTCGACGCGGACCGTGTCGTGCGCGGCGTCCGGCGCGAACGCGTCCGCCACCACCACGTCGACCGGGAGCATGATCTTGCCCCCGGACCGCTCCAGCAGGTTGCCGCAGGTCTCGACCATCTCCTTCTCCAGCAGCGAGGTGCCCACCTCCAGGCCCTGGGCCTTGAGGAAGGTGAAGCACATCCCGCCGCCGATGAGCAGCCGGTCGACCGTGGGCAGCAGGGCCTCGATCACCGCCAGCTTGTCGGAGACCTTGGACCCGCCGAGCACCACCACGTACGGGCGCTCCGGGTCACCGGTGAGCTTGGAGAGGACCTCGACCTCACGCAGCACCAGCCGGCCGGCCACGTGCGGAAGCCGCGCCGGCACGTCGTACACGCTGGCGTGCTTGCGGTGCACGGCGCCGAACGCGTCGTCCACGTACGCGTCGCCGAACGCGGCGAGCTGGTCGGCGAAGGCGCCCCGCTCGGCGTCGTCCTTGCTGGTCTCACCGGCGTTGAAGCGCAGGTTCTCCAGCAGGGCGACCTGGCCGTCGGCCAGGCCCGCGACGGTGGAGCGGGCCGAGTCGCCGACCGTGTCGGTGGCGAAGTGCACCGGCGCGCCGAGCAGCTCACCCAGCCGCCCGGCGACCGGGCTGAGGCTGAACTGCGGGTCCGGCGTGCCCTTCGGGCGACCCAGGTGCGAACAGACGACCACCTTGGCCCCGGCCTCGACCAGCGCACCCAACGTCGGCAGCACCGCGCGGATGCGCCCGTCATCCGTGATGTCACCGGTCTGCTTGTCGAGCGGGACGTTCAGGTCGGCGCGCACCAGCACGCGCCGACCCGACACCCCCTCGGCGAGCAGATCGTCGAGGGTACGGATGCTCACAGCGACGAACCCACCAGCTTGACCAGGTCGACCAGGCGGTTGGAGTAGCCCCACTCGTTGTCGTACCAGCCGACGACCTTGACCTGGTTGCCGACAACCTTGGTCAGCGGCGCGTCGAAGATGCACGACGCCGGGTCGGTGACGATGTCGGTGGAGACGATCGGGTCCTCGTTGTAGACCAGGATGCCCTTGAGCGGGCCGTCCGCGGCGGCCTTCAGCGCGGCGTTGACCTCGTCCACGGTGGTCTCGCGACCCACGTTGACGGTGAGGTCGGTGACCGAGCCGGTCGGGATCGGCACCCGCAGGGCGTACCCGTCGAGCTTGCCCTTCAGCTCCGGCAGCACCAGGCCGATGGCCTTCGCGGCCCCGGTCGAGGTCGGCACGATGTTCAGCGCGGCGGCCCGGGCCCGGCGGAGGTCCTTGTGCGGGGCGTCCTGGAGGTTCTGGTCCTGGGTGTACGCGTGGATCGTCGTCATCAGACCGTGCTGGATGCCGAACGTGTCGTGCAGCACCTTCGCCATCGGGGCGAGGCAGTTGGTGGTGCACGAGGCGTTGGAGATGATGGTGTGCTTCGCCGGGTCGTAGGTGTCCTGGTTGACACCCATGACGACGGTGACGTCCTCGTTCTTCGCCGGGGCGGAGATGATGACCTTCTTGGCCCCGCCGGTGACGTGCGCCTTGGCCTTGGTGGCGTCGGTGAAGAAGCCGGTCGACTCGATGACGACGTCGGCGCCGACCTCGCCCCACGGCAGCGCCGCCGGGTCCTTCTCGGCGTACGCCTTGATGGTCTTGCCACCGACGGTGATCTCGTCGGCGGTGGCCTTGACCTCGTACGGCAGGCGACCCAGGATGCTGTCGTACTTGAGCAGGTGGGCGAGCGTGGCGTTGTCGGTCAGGTCGTTCACCGCCACGACCTCGATGTCGGCGTCGGACGCCAGCACTGCCCGGAAGAAGTTACGGCCGATCCGGCCGAAGCCGTTGATGCCAACCCGGATGGTCACAGGTCCCATCTCCTCGCGTTCTGGTCCGCCGGCTTCAGACAACGGGCCGGCGGGAATGGTGTGCGCCGACCGTTGGAGCCGGCCGTCGACGGTTCATCTCGGCCACCCCGCCGCGCGGTCTGAGGACCTGACCGCCCGAGGCGGTGGGGCACGACGAGGAGTGCCGGTGTCGGCCCCCTTGCCGTACGCAGCGACCTTATCCGAGCGTGCGCGGCCACGCTGCGCCGGGTCGTGTTCCCGGGCGCACCGTGCGGCCCCACCGTCCTATCAGACCACGAGCATGTCGGGCGTGACGGCAGCTTCGGTATCCGGGATGCCGAGGTCCCGCGCCCGCTTGTCGGCCAACGCCAGCAGCCGGCGGATCCGCCCGGCGATGGCGTCCTTGGTCAGCGGAGGCTCAGCCAGCGCGCCCAACTCCTCCAGCGACGCCTGCCGGTGCTCCAGGCGCAGCCGACCAGCGTCGGTCAGGTGGTTGGGGGCCTCGTCGGCGAGGATCTCCAGCGCCCGGGTCACCCGCGCGGCGGCTGCCACCGCGGCGCGGGCCGAGCGGCGCAGGTTGGCGTCGTCGAAGTTGGCCAACCGGTTGGCGGTGGCGCGCACCTCGCGACGGACCCGGCGCTCCTCCCAGGCCAGCACGCTGGAGTGCGCGCCGATCCGGGTGAGCAGCGCGGCGATGGCGTCACCGTCCTTGACCACCACCCGGTCCACCCCGCGCACCTCGCGGTTCTTGGCGGCGATCCCGATCCGACGGGCAGCGCCGACCAGCGCCAGCGCCGACTCCGGCCCCGGACAGGTGATCTCCAGGGCGCTGGACCGGCCGGGCTCGGTGAGCGAGCCGTGCGCCATGAACGCGCCCCGCCAGGCGGAGACCGCGCAGCAGACGTTCGCCGCCACCACGTGCGGGGGCAGGCCGCGCACCGGCCGCCCGCGCACGTCCAGCAGGCCGGTCTGCCGGGCCAGGGCCTCGCCGTCCTTGACCACCCGGACGATGAAGTGGCTCCCCTTGCGCAGGCCGCCGGAGGCCAGCACGTGGATTTCGCTCGGGTACCCGTAGACCTCCGCGATCTCCCGCCGCAGCCGGCGGGCGACCGCCCCGGTGTCCAGCTCCGCCTCCACCACCACGCGGCCGGAGACGATGTGCAGGCCCCCCGCGAAGCGCAGCAGCGCGGCCATCTCCGCCCGCCGACAGCAGGGCTTGGGCACGTCGACCCGACTCAGCTCGTCCTTGACCGCAGCCGTCATCGCCATTGTGCGTCCCCTCACGGACCGGTTCCGGCGTGTCGCCGGAGATTACGTACGTGTCTAACGATCGGCACCCAGGACAGGCACCAGCGCGGCGCCCAGGGCAGCCGGATCATGGCGGGGAGTGCCGTCGACGACGGCGACAGGGGCGAGGACCAGGCGGGCACCCAGCGATTCTGCCGCACGTTCGACCGGTTCGGGGTCACCCACCGCCTTGGCGTCAGCCAGGACAAGATCCACCTTGAGCTCGGGAAGGTACCAGTGCAGCGCCGCGAGGTGATCGGCGACGGAGAGACCCAGGGTCTCCTTCTCCGCGGCGAGGTTCAGCGTGACCAGTCGCCGGGCCGGACTGGACACGATCGCGTCGGCCAGTTGCGGCACCAGCAGGTGCGGCAGCACGCTGGTGTACCAGCTGCCCGGCCCGAAGATCAGCCAGTCCGCGGCGCCGATCGCGGCCAGCGCCTCGGCGCACGCCGCCGGGGCGGTCGGGCTGAGCCGCAGCGACTCGACCCGCCCGGTGGTGACCGCCACCTGGTGCTGGCCGCGTACGGTGCGCACCTCGTCCGGAGCCGCCGGGTCGGCGCCCCGCACCCGCGCCTCGATGCCCACCGGTTCGCGGGACATGGGCAGCACCCGGCCGACCGCGCCGAGCATCGCGCCGGCGTGCTCCAGCGCGGCCACCGGGTCACCGAGCAGCTCCATCAGCCCGCAGAGCACCAGGTTGCCGACCGCGTGCCCGGCCAGCCCGTCGGCGCGGGTGCTCACCCGCTCCGCGCCGGGACCGTTGACACCGGGACCGTTTGCGCCCTGGCCGTCTACGCCTTGGCCGTTTGTGCCCTGGTCACGCGGGTCGGGGTCACGGCCGTCGGTCGCCGCCGGGGGCGGGTCGGCTTCGCCGAGCGGGGGTACGCCGGCCGGCACGGCGGCGAAGCGGTGCTGGAACAGCCCGGCGCTGCGCCGGGTGGCGGGGTGGTCCCCGGCCAGCGCCACCAGCGCCTGACGCAGATCACCCGGGGGCAGGCCACCCCGCTCGGCCCGCAACCGGCCGCTGGAGCCGCCGTCGTCGCCGACCGTGACCACCGCGGTGATGTCCAGATCCAGTTCGGGAGCGCAGTGGCGCAGCGCGCGCAGCGAGGCGGAGAGGCCGTGCCCGCCGCCGAACGCCACCACCCGACGGGCCGTCATTCCCGCCCCAGGTCACGGTGCTGGGCGTTGGCCGCCAACCCGGACTGGCGCAACCGGCCGGCCAGCTCCTCGGCGATGGCCACACTGCGGTGCTTGCCGCCGGTGCAGCCCACGGCCACCGTCAGGTACCGCTTGCCCTCCCGCTCGAAGCCGGCGGTGGTGGCGTTGACCAGGTCGGCGTACGAGGCGACGAACGCGTCAGCGCCCTCCTGACCCAGCACGTACGCGCTGACCGCCTCCTCCCGCCCGGTGTGCTCACGCAGCTCCGGCACCCAGTACGGATTCGGCAGGAACCGGGCGTCCAGCACGAAGTCGGCGTCCGGCGGCAGGCCGTACTTGAAGCCGAACGACAGCACGGTGACCCGCAGCCGGCGGGCGTCCTCGCCGCCGAACAGCTCCTCGATGCGCCGCCGGAGCTGGTTGACGTTCAGGTGGCTGGTGTCGATGATCACGTCGGCCTGGTCGCGCGCCTCCTCCAGCAGCCCACGCTCCACGGCGATGCCGTCGGCCAACCGACCGTCGCCCTGCAACGGGTGCGACCGCCGAACGCTCTCGAACCGCCGGATCAGCACCTCGTCGTCGGCGTCGACGAAGACCACCCGGGGCGAGAAGCCCCGCTCCTTGAGCTCACGGATCGCCCCGGCCAGGTCCGTGGAGAAGGCGCGCGAGCGCACGTCCAGCACCATCGCGGTACGCCGGGCCGCCCCGCCGGCCTTGAACGCCAGCTCGGCCATGTCGAGCATCAGCGCCTGCGGCAGGTTGTCCACCACGTAGTAGCCGACGTTCTCCAGCGCCCGGGCCACCGTGCTGCGACCGCCGCCGGACAGCCCGGTGACCACCACGAGCGTGGTCTCCGACTCGGCCGTCGGCTCCCCGTCGATGGCCTCCGGGACGTCGATCCGGTCACTGGCTCTGCGCGCCTCGCTCACCCGTACCCCCAAGCCGTGGCGCCGCGGCCGCCCTCGGCCGCGATTGGTCAATCAGCGACTCTATCCCGCCGCCCGGCCGAGGTCCGGCACCCTCTCCTCGGGTGCGCCGGGCGTGCGCTGTCGGGATTGGCTCGTAGACTCCGCGGATGGCTTCCCCCACCGACCTGCGTACCGAGGGCGCGCTGCCGGTGCTGCGCCGGGTGTTCGGTTACGACGCCTTCCGCGGCTTCCAGCAGGAGGTGATCGACCACGTGGTCGCCGGTGGCGACGCGCTGGTGCTGATGCCCACCGGTGGCGGCAAGTCGCTGTGCTACCAGATCCCGGCCCTGGTCCGCGAGGGCGTGGCGGTCGTCGTGTCCCCGCTGATCGCCCTGATGCAGGACCAGGTGGACGCGCTCACCGCGGTCGGCGTCCGGGCGGGCTTCCTCAACTCCACCCAGACCCTCGACGCCCGGCGCCGGGTCGAGGCGGCCTTCGTCGCCGGCGAGCTGGACCTGCTCTACCTGGCCCCGGAGGCGCTCGGCGTGCGGTCCACCCTCGCCCTGCTCGACCGGGGCCGGATCGGGCTGTTCGCGATCGACGAGGCGCACTGCGTGTCCCAGTGGGGGCACGACTTCCGCCCCGACTACCTGGCGCTGTCGATGCTGCACGAGCGGTGGCCGGAGGTGCCCCGCATCGCGCTGACGGCCACCGCGACCAGCGCCACCCGCACCGAGATCGCCAGCCGGCTCAAGCTCGACGACGCCCGGCACTTCGTGGCCAGCTTCGACCGGCCCAACATCCAGTACCGGATCGTGCCCAAGCGCGAGCCGCGCAAGCAGTTGCTGGCGCTGCTGCGCGACGAGCACCCCGGCGACGCCGGGATCGTCTACTGCCTGTCCCGCGCCTCGGTGGACAAGACGGCCGAGTTCCTCACCGCCAACGGGATCGCCGCGCTGCCGTACCACGCCGGCCTGGACGCGGCCACCCGCGCCGCCAACCAGCAGCGCTTCCTGCGCGAGGACGGCCTGGTGATGGTGGCGACCATCGCCTTCGGCATGGGCATCGACAAGCCGGACGTCCGGTTCGTCGCGCACCTCGACCTGCCCAAGTCGGTCGAGGGCTACTACCAGGAGACCGGCCGCGCTGGCCGGGACGGGCTGCCGTCCACGGCCTGGCTGGCGTACGGGCTCCAGGACGTGGTCCAGCAGCGCAAGATGATCGAGACGTCCGACGGCGACCTCGCGCACCGCCGCAACCT
This sequence comes from Micromonospora sp. CV4, assembly GCF_003667455.1. Lineage (NCBI taxonomy): Bacteria > Bacillati > Actinomycetota > Actinomycetes > Micromonosporales > Micromonosporaceae > Micromonospora > Micromonospora sp. CV4. The sequence continues at coordinate 28,609 of NZ_RCVI01000187.1, forward strand.
CGCCGCGCACCTGGACGCGATGCTCGCGCTCTGCGAGACGGTGCGCTGCCGGCGCGTCCAGCTGCTCGAATACTTCGGCGAGCGGGCGACGACGGCCTGCGGCAACTGCGACACCTGCCTCAACCCGCCGGAGTCCTGGGACGGCACCGTCGCCGCGCAGAAGTTGCTCTCCGCCGTCTTCCGGCTGGGCCGCGAACGCAACCAGCGGTTCGGCGCCGGGCACTGCATCGACATCCTGCTCGGCAAGCAGACCGACAAGATCAGCCAGTACGGCCACGACTCGCTCACCGTCTTCGGCATCGGCACAGAGCTGAGCGAGGCCGAGTGGCGGGGCGTGGTCCGGCAGTTGCTCGCCGAGGGGCTGCTCGCCGTGGAGGGCGACTACGGCACGTTGGCGCTGACCGAGGCGAGCGCCGAGGTGCTGGGGCGCCGCCGCACGGTGACGATGCGCCGTGAGCCGGAGAAGCCGGCGTCGAGCCGGTCGACGAAGCCGCGCGGCGCGGCCACCGTGGTCGCGGACCTGGGCCCGGCCGCCACGGCGGTCTTCGAGCGACTGCGCGCCTGGCGGGCGGCCACCGCCAAGGAACAGGGCGTCCCGGCGTACGTGATCTTCCACGACGCCACACTGCGGCAGATCGCGAGCGACGCCCCGGCCTCGCTGTCCGACCTGTCCCGGGTCAACGGGGTCGGCGAGAACAAGCTCGCCAAGTACGGCGAGCAGATCCTGGAGGTCCTCGCCGCCGACACCGCCCCGGCCTGACGGACCGGCGAGCCGGGGTCGCCGCCGGCCGTGGCCATGACGAAAGGGCCGGACCCCTGTTGGGGGTCCGGCCCTTGTCGATCGTGCTGTTTGCGGTCAGCTGGTGGCGTAGCCGCGGGTGGCGATCCAGTCGGCGAGGTGCTCGACGGTGACCTCGTAGGAGGCGGTGTTCGGATCGGCCGAGTCGGCGATCTTCACGATGTTCCCGCCGTCGCGGTACCCGACGACGCTGATGTAGTGCCCGCCCTCGAAGGAGTGCACCCCACCATCGGTGTCGACGCTGGTGCCGGCGATGTTCGCGACCACGGCCCGGCCGTCGTCGACGGTGCGGACGATGTCGGCGCGCAGCTTGTCGGTCTGCTTGCCGTCAGCGCTGGGGCTGGAGATCTCGACGCTGTGGTAGGCGTCGTTCTTGCCGGTTTCCTTGTTCAGCACGGGGGTGATGTCGTTGATGGAGTTGGTGCCGGCCTCGGTGGTGCCCATCTCCTTGGCCATGGCGTCCACGCTGATGTCCTTGCCCTGCACACTCAGGGCGTTACGGGTGGCGGCGGGGCCGCAGTAGTAGAAGTTCGGCTGCGCCTCGTACCGCACACCCAGCTGACGCTCACCCGACGGCTTACGGTCGGTCTGGGTCTGGGTGGCCGGCTTGGCATCCGACGCGGCGTACGCGGCGGTGACGGGGCCGGCGATGGCGCCGCCGGTGAACGCGAGGCCAGCAGCGGTCAGAGCGGTCTTACGGATCAGATCGGTACGCATGATGGCGTGCTCCTCTGCATCAGGGGATACGCGCGACACACAAAAGGGGTGTGCGTCGCACGTGAAAACGGGGGGAAAGTTCAAGGGGGAGACCCGGCGATCGGGGGGATCTGCTCGGGTGTCCGGGGGGTGTAACCGGGGC
>NZ_RCVI01000179.1:0-30024 GCF_003667455.1 Micromonospora sp. CV4
GTCAGGCGGCGCACCGCCCGGCTGCTGTGGGCTTTCCTCGGGTGCTCGCTCGGCTGCCGGAGCCGCCGCGATGTCCGGGTCGGCCGGCGCGGCTGCCTCCTCATTCCTGCCGGTCGCATTCCTGTCGGTGACGGGGACGGCCTGGTGGGGTAGGGGGCGGTCCGGCTCCGGTGGTTGGAAGAGGACCGCGGGGGCAGGCTTGGCCCGTCGGGGGCGCTGGGTGCCGGTGGTGGCCGGTGCCGCTGGCGGGTCGGACTCCGGTGCCGCCTTCTCCACGGACTGCTCGGGCGCCGTCGGCGGAGTGAAGGTTGGCCGTGGAGGGCGCCGGCGCGCGCGGTCAGCAGGCTCTCGGCGGGTCGGCTCGGCGGGCGGCTGCTCCTGCATATCGATGGAGCGTAGTCCCGATCACGCTGACGCACAGCGCGGAAACACGGGGCCGGCGGTCCCGGTGGGCGTACCTCGGAAGTCGCTTTGCTCCCGGTGGGTGGCGACCTGTATCCTCGGGCGCGGTGGTCTACGGGCCACCAGGGAGACTTCGCCTAGTCTGGTCTATGGCGCCGCACTGCTAATGCGGTTGGGGTCTTAAAGCCCCTCCCGGGTTCGAATCCCGGAGTCTCCGCGCGAAAGCCGGGTGTGTACACTGGCTGAGCACCAGCGCCCGTAGCTCAATGGATAGAGCATCTGACTACGGATCAGAAGGTTAGGGGTTCGAGTCCCTTCGGGCGCACAAGATCAAGAGGCGTTTGACCTGCAACAATAGGGGTCAGGCGCCTCTTGTTGTTCGTTTCTACGGGTGGCATGTTGCTCGATTGGTGATCGTACGACGAGCGTGGCCTGCGTCCTGGCCTGTCCTCTCGGTTCGCAAGGGGTCCGTCGCTTCCGAGTCGCACCTGCCACAGACGGTTTAGGAAACCAATGCTCTATCCCCTGAGCTACAAGGGCGCGAGGGCCTCGTCTAGCGACCTGGGGGTTCACCCGGGGGGTGGCAGGGAGTGGGCGCGTTCCCCCACGTTCCTCGGACCGCCGTTCTCCCAGCCCAGCACCACACCCGGAGCACACGAATCCCGGTTTGCGACCCGCGGCAGTGGCTCGCGTTGGCACCGGTTGCCGAAACTGCTTGGAATCTCTGCGAGCAGCACGAAGCTTCTCCGCCTGGTCGGCTCGCCACGGCGCCTGTTATCGGCCTGAACTCCCGGCCGGGTGCCCAAAAGCCGCCCAGTCAGAGTCGGCGGCGCGGGCGGGGCGACTCGGTGTCGAGCCCTCACGGTCGGTGCCCGGCGGGGCGAGTCGGTGGTCGACGACCGCGCCCAGGACGCGTGGGGCGTGCAGGGTGAGAACCAGGACCCGGCCGGGCTGTCGGGCCTGCCCCCCCAGCAGTCTGGACCTGGGTGACGAGTGCACTGGCGGTCGGGCCCGAGGAGGCGATCGGGGCCCGGCCCGGCGAGTCCGGCACCGAGATCGACGACCGCCCGCAGCGCTGACACTGCCGTTCACGGGGAAGTTCGGCGCTGAGGCATTTGACGCAGGGAAATTGATCTATACCGCGCCTGGCGGAGGCAGTGGGCCCTGGGCCTCCCGGGCCGGGGTGCTGTGCTGCTGGTGGCTTATGTGATCAGCTCGTTAGCAGAAGCCCTCACCGAGCCATGATCACAATCCCGGACTGGAGTACTAGGCCAACTCCTTGGCACCCCCTTCCCTTTACGCGTTCCCAAGAGAGCTGCTATTCCGTGCAATTGCATGACACGCAGAGCATGATCGTTATACCACTCCCTTATGCCGTCGACATTCAGTGGTAGGCAAGCAGGTACTTATGACGAGGGTGCTACAGGCTGACAGTCCCTGCCGCGCCGAGTAGGCGCACCGCTGACTCGATGCAAAGCCCCCGGATACATACTTCCAAAGGGTTGGACTCGGGGAATAGGAGCTGCCCGTCCCGCTGTCGCCAAGCCTTCAGTAGATCGGAGGATCTAACCCATTCAAGCTGAGAATAACTGTGACTCTGGCTTCGAAGCGCGTCCACACCCGAGTCGCAAATTGCGAGAATGGTCAGCATGAGAGTATCTTCGATCTCGTCTTCTGTCCCTGTTGGATCATCGACTTGGCCCCGCATGGCGAGCCGGAAAGCGCATCGCCCGTGCACGTCGCCTTTGTCGAGCAGCGTGCCGTCGACAATCTTCTTTGTAAGGAGAGCTTCGAGCGCGTATCCGACCTCCGTGGACGATGAGCCCGGCCTCCCGAAGGTCCCCTTACTCGCCTTCAATTGCCTCGTCTCCCCATCTGCAACGCCTCCCGATTGTTGAGTTGCCCAACGGAGAGGTACGCGCATGGTGGGCACACTAACCACTCCTGGATGGCGAGCGTTGCCCTCAGTGCTCCGGACGCCGACCAAGACCATCTCTGGATCGGTAGCGGGGACCATTACGAGACCAACTACTGCATGGAGTCTCTTATCGCGCGTTCGACGCCGAACCGCGGAAACGTCTTCTCGAATCCTCATAGGTCCCTCATTTGATGGCTGTTCAATCCACGTATTGCAGTTAACTCTAGGGGGTCAGCCGTGCGGCTATCGTCCGCGCGTTCAATCTCCACTAGACAAAGGCCGCACTAACACAGTAGTACGAAGCCACTCCTCGCGCTGCGTCAACAGACGGTTTAGTCGGTCATGGTACGCCTCTGTGTATAGGTCGGACTGGCTAACTACCAGTAGATTATCCCGGTCCCAGTCCTCCGCCGCGACTAGTTCATCGAAAGGATCATGACGGTTAAGTATCAACTCGAACACGGCAAAACCTAGCTGGGAACCGTCAGGCCTCGTAGAAATAGTTTGGTATCCGCGGAAGTGGAACCGATCCTCTGAGACATCGAGGCCACAGCAGATGAATATTTCTCTTTGGGCCGCTCGCACAAATGCCTTTATCGGAACCCCAAGCGGGCCGTTGGTTCTCGTGGCCTGCCACATTGCATCAGTGGCGGCATCCACATGCCGGTCAGCAAAAACAGGAACGCCTAGCCCTGTCGCTAGGTCTTCCTCGAGGAGCCGGCTAGTAATTAGCGAGTACTTTCCGAAGGAGTCGGTGTCCGAAAATTCATTCCGCTGCCGGAGCATAATGACAGGACCGCGATTAGTATTCGCGCGGATTACAACGGCGGCCACGGGCATGCAAGCAGGTCGGTATTGAGATGCCGTGCCGTACGGTTCGAGCCCATTTACTACCAGGTAAGGTGCTTTCTCGACATCCCGTGTCCAGGGTACTGGCGTATCGTCGACAGCACCTGGTTCAACCACGTCGCAACGTACCTGGCGAATCGCAAGCTCTTTGCAACCCTCGATCAAACGCTGGTGCATGCTGCTCAGAATGGCGTAGTTGTCATCCGTCTCTTCCACTACAAGAAGAGGCAGCTCATTGCTTTGATGACTGGCGCCGACTGTCATCCAAAACTCTCTACGGCCTGTGCTGCGGACCGTAACATGCATCAGCATTTCGAGGAAATAGTGGTGCATGCCCGAAAGTTGTAAGGCCCGGCCAACTGCCGAGGACGAACTGGGCAGCGCCCGCGCGTGCTGGCGAGCGCAATTCCGAATTGCATCGACGGCTGACTGCCAATCCCGAACGATTGGCCCGAGCCCTGTCCCACTTCGTCCTGCTAGGACCATGGATGGCATGGGGGTAACGTAGTTTAGGGTGTCCCACGGGAAGTCTTTTTCGCTCTTCCGCACCTCGGCGGCGACTGTTGACATCGCAAGAACTACGCTGCGACTTGCGATTCCGCAAATTGAGATATCTTGGGCTTCACGCAGCATCCGCTCTAGCTCCGACCGCCGATTCGCCTCTGGCGGTCCCACTAAGTATTGACTGCGCCGCGGGACGCTCGACTTTGATGTGGCGGGTTTACCCAGCAACTGCTCAGTGAGCCGGAGATCTTCATTGCCTCTGCCGCCATTTTCGGCCATGTCACTTCCTCAAAGGTGAGACCGATACACGCGGGATACCTCTTGGATCATAAAGGTCCATTGGCGAAGAACTTCGTCCTCGTCAACGTCTGAACGTGCGACCGCGTTGGCTAAACTGAGACACGCCTCACGTGCCGTTCTGTCCCTCAGCCTTGCTGCTGTAAGCACCAGTCGACGGCGCACCGCCGAATCGGACTCGGTTAAGGCGCGATGCACGTTGATATCCACGAACAACGCTAGTATCTCGTCGCATCTGGCGCGTTGATCTTCCCTTCGCCGCCTTCGAGACTCCCCTGATCCCGCAATCATCGGCGCAAGGAGACCCGCGATTAGCCCTACTAAAGCCATGACTGCTGGAATTATGGCTGGAACGACGGGTTGGTTCATGGCCTCCCCAGACTGGTCCCGCGGGGCCTCGCAGACGAACAAGCTGCTGTGCCTACATTGCCGGTATCAAAGATACCGATTATCACACGTGACGAAGATGGAAGAATAGGTCTGATGGGTCCGTCACTGCTCGGTCGAACGCAGGACTCGGGTCTAGTTGACTACGGACAATATCCAGCAAAACGCGGCTCAGCAGGCCATTTGGTCAGCGGCGGCCAGCCGACTACCCGCGGGCGGCGTCCGGCCGACGCACCCGCTCACGCTGAACCCGACGCTACGCTTGGATGCAATGCCTAGGTCGATACGTCCAGGTTGGCGGAGCCTGATGTGCCCGTCCGATCGTGCTAGGTAGACGGCCAACCAAGGTGGCGCACCCCGCCGATGCGAGTTCGACCACCCAGTCTGGAGTCCACCGCCAACGCGGGTTGATCGCTGGAATGGGCGCGACCGTGGGATGCTGTCGCCGTCGTGTCTGCGGGATTTCGTATCCGGCTCGGGAACGTCGGCGCCTGAGCTGCCTACGAGGCGGATCCCGCAGAGTGCTCTGGACGCCGCGGGACCCAACGGCGTGACCCCGGCCGACGTACGCGGGGCCGGCGGTCGTTCGGTGCTCGTGTTGTGAGCGGACGTCCGAGAACTGGCGTGGACGTGCCGGTACCTGGCTGAAATCCGTCCCCTCCACGGCAGCTCGGACCATCGTTTCCGATGGGCGCACTGCCTGGACCTGCTGCTATCTGCCGGGACGTGCGCGATCCGAGGACGACAGGGCGCATCCGGTTCACGCACCAGCCGGAGTTCCTGCTCTACTTCTCCGCGCCGCCCGGCATGGAGCTCGTCAGGCCGACCTCACTACGGATCGACGACTGCCTGTCTGAGGATCAGAAGGTTAGGGGTTCGAGTCCCTTCGGGCGCACAGCAGATGAAGGGCCGTTTCGGGAGACCGAGACGGCCCTTTTCCGTGCGGTAGAGCAACGGTCACGCGGACTCTGTGCCGTTCATTCGCTCGCCGGAGTCCGGGAGTGCGTAGGCGGCTAGGGCTTCTCCGCGACGAAGACGCCGAGGCCCTGCCGACCCAGAAGCTCCCCGCCCTCGATCAGCATGTCCACAGCCTTGCGGACGGTGACGGGGCTGGTGTCGTACTGCTCGGCCAGCTCTCGGGTGCTGGGGATCTTGTCGCCGGGCTTGAGGAGGCCAGCGCTGATCCGGGCACGGAGGTCGTCGCGGACGACCCTCCACATCGGCTCAGCGCGAGGCATGGGCCAAGTTGACCACCCTCGAACTCAGGCCATACGAGAGGGCGCTACTTTACAAGCAATGCTTGTAAAGTGGGAGTATGGTGCGCCGCGAACTTCCCTTCTTGATTGAACTGGCCTGGGGCACGCTCGACGCCCACCGTCGGCGGCAGTGCTCGGACTGTGCTGCGGATGGGTGGTGCCCGAACGTGGTCCTCGCCCGAGCCCGGATCATCGCCTGGCGGGCGGTGAAGAACCGGTGAACCTCCAGGCCGGGGACCTTCTCCACATCACGAGAGCGGCCAGCGTCCAGTTCGCCACCCCGATCTTGTTCCGGCTCATCCGCGTCATGACCGACCGGATCACGTACGACGGGTGGGCCTGGATCGAGGGCTACCAGCTGGACGCCCGGGGCGAGGCGGTAGCTCGGCGGGAACTCCTCGTTCAGCCGGCCGGCCTCCGGAGGCTCTCACCGGCCGCGCCTCGTGGCCGTTGAGGCCCTGCCGCTCGGCCTTCACGCATCAGGGCAGTTCGAGCGTGAGCAGCGGCTCGGCGAACACGGGCGGCGGCGCGTCGGGGTGTGCGGCAACAACCTTCTCCAGGCGGCGGAATCCGACCTCCAGTTCGTCGGGGCCGAGCTGCGCGAAGAACGAGAGGGTACGCAGGCGCAGCCGTTCGAGCATGTCCGCGTAGGTGCCCGAGGACGGCTCGGTGACCGTGCCGAAGCTGGCGACGCGCCAGCCGACCGACGTGAACGTCTCGATGGCCTCGTGCAGCGGCTGGAACAGTGCGGCGTCCGCCTCGTAGCCGTTGGGGAAGTGCTCCAGCCACCACGGCCGCGGGTGGTGGTCGCTGAAGTTCGCGCGCAGGAGCAGCCGACCGCCGGGCCTGAGCACCCTGGCCAACTCCCGGGCGGCCCGGGGCTTGTCCTGGACGTGGTGCCAGGACAGGAACATGAGCGCGTAGTCGGCGCTGTCGGACGGCACGGGCAAGTCCTCGGCGGTGCCGGCCAGATAGCGCACATCGGGATGCTGGGACTGCGTCTGCGCAACCTCGCGCATGCGGACCGACGGCTCGACGCCGGTGACGGGCCCGAACGCTTCTGCCAGCGCGGGCGTGTACCTGCCAGTTCCTGAGCCGACGTCCAGCCCCACCAGCGGGCGCCGCTCGGGCAGCACCGCCGCGAAGGCGTCGATCCACACCTTCAGCTGCTGCCGGGTGAGCGCGCGGCCGCGCGCGTAGTCCTGGTGCTGCTCCGTGTCGTAGTCGATCGACCTCATCGCACCTCCCGCGTTGGCCGGAGCGACCGCAGATGCCGTCTCGATGTATCGCCCCGATACATCGAGACGATATTGGTCGGCGCGTCACGCCACAAGATGCCGGTGCGGGCGGTCAGGCGGCCGGCGTCACGGTTCTCGGCGCGCTTGGGGCTCTCAGGCTGCGGCGACGTCGGGTGCCGAGGCGTGCGTGACCGCAGTGGTGGGGATGCTCAGGGAGGCGAGGAGAGCCATCTTCTCCGCGCTGCTCGTGCCCGGTTGAGCGTGGTAGAGGACCAGCAGTTGGCCCTTGGCGCCGTCGATGCTGAGCTTCTCGCGATTGAGGATGAGCTCGCCGACCTGGGGGTGCTGAAGGCGGGTGGGCATGCCTTCGCAGGTGCGGACGTCGTGCCGGGCCCAGAGTTGCCGGAACCGTGGGCTGGACAGGGACAGTTCGCCGACGAGCTGGATGAATCGTGGGTCGTCGGTATCGGTGCCCACGGCTCTGCGGAAGCTGCCGACCAGGTTGGCGGTGGCCTGGTCCCAGTCGGGGAACATCGCGCGCTCGGCTGGGTCGAGGAACACGGCCGTGAGCCGGTTCTGGCCGGGCTCCAGGTTGGGCGACAGCGCGCGGGCGAGGTTGTTGGCGGCGAGCACGTCGAAGTAGCGGTCCTCGACGAACGCAGGTATGCCCACGACGTCGAGCAGCTGACGGATGCTGGCCGGTACGGTCTCGCGCCGGGGACGGCGTCGCCGGTGCCGGGGCCGTGGCGTGGCCAGGCTCAGCAGGTAGTCGGTCGCGGCGTCGTCGAGGCGCAGGACGCGGGCGAGCGCCTCGAGGACCTGGATCGAGGGGTTGCGGTCGCGGCCCTGCTCGAGTCGCAGGTAGTAGTCGGCGCTGATACCGGCGAGCATGGCGACCTCTTCACGCCGGAGCCCAGCGACACGTCGCAACCCGTCGGCCGGCAGGCCGACGCTGTCGGGCTGGACGAGCTCGCGGCGGGCCCGCAGGTAGCCGCCGAGCAGATTGTTGTCGCGCACCGTCCCCAGGTTAACCGCGTGGGAGGCGGACTGCCTGTCCCTGCCACTCCCAGGAACGGCGGGGCTCATCCTCTTTCACTCCGCTGGGCGCAGGGTGGAGCAGACACCCGTTGGCCGCCTTCCGGCGGCAGCGAGAAGCCCTCCACCGGGATCGGCTCCACGTCAGCAAGCCGGAGCCAGCCCGCGGAAACAGTGAGAGGAAGCTGTCATGACGTCAGGCACAGTTCACGGCGAAACGTTCCCGATGGGGGATTTGGTGGTCGGCCGGATGGGGTACGGCGCGATGCAGTTGGCCGGCCCGCACGCCTTCGGTCCGCCGGCCGACCGCGACGGCGCGGTGGCCGTGCTGCGCGAGGCCGTCGACCTGGGGATCAACCACATCGACACGGCCGACTTCTACGGCCCGTACGTCACCAACGAGATCATCAAGGAGGCCCTGCACCCGTACCGGAGCGACCTGCACGTCGTGACGAAGGTCGGATCGGTGCGGGACGCCGAGGGGAACTGGCTGAAGGCGTTGGCTCCCGAGCAGCTACGCCAGGCGGTGCGCGACAACCTGGATCACCTCGGGCTCGACGTACTCGATGTGGTCAACCTGCGCGTCGGCGGCTTCGACCGGCCCACCCCCGGCTCGATCTCCGAGCCGTTCGCCGCGCTCGCGCAGCTCCAGCAGGAGGGGTTGATCAAGCATCTGGGACTCAGCACGGTGAACGCCGAGCAGATCGCCGAGGCGCAGTCCATCGCCCCGATCGTGTGTGTGCAGAACTGCTACAACATCGCGAACCGGGAGGACGATGACCTGATCGACGCCCTCGCGGCGCAGGGCATCGCCTACGTGCCCTACTTCCCGCTCGGCGGCTTCTCCCCGCTCCAGTCCGACGTGCTGAACGGTGTCGCCAAGCGTCTCGGCAACACGCCGATGGCCGTCGCGCTGGCGTGGCTGCTCCAGCGCTCCCCGAACATCCTGCTCATCCCCGGCACCTCATCCGTCGCGCACCTGCGCCAGAACGTCTCCGCCACCGCGCTGACCCTTCCCGAGGACGCGCTGGCCGAGCTGAACGCCATCAGCGCCGGCTGAGGCGGCCGGTCCGAAACCACGAGGTCGTTCAGTCACCGAGCCGCTCCGTACCGGCGAACGCGACAGGGGCGGGCCCGGTTCGGCCCGCCCCTGTCGCGTGAGTGGTGCTGGTCAGTCGCGCGGAGTCTGAAGCACGACCCGGCGACGGCGGAACAGCACGAGCAGCACGGCACCGAGCGCGAGCACCGCCGCACCGGTGCCGGCGAGGGCCGCGGCCGGAGCGCCGGTGACGGGCAGGCCGCCGCCGGAGCCACCGTCGTCACCGTTGTCAGCCCCGCCACCGTTGGCGCCGTTGGTGATGACGATCCGGGCGGTGTTGTTCTCCGGCTTCGACTCGGCCGCCGAGGTGACGCTGCGGGCGACGATCGTGCCGTCGGTGCCCGGAGCAGACTTGATCTTCAGCTGCACCGTCGCCTTGATCCGGCCGTAGCCGGACGCCGTGGTCGGGAACTGGCTCTCGAAGTTGCAGCGGAGCTTCGCCGACTCCGGCAGCGTCTGGTGCTCGGTGCCATCGGTGTAGCACCACTTGGCGGGCAGCAGCACCGTGCCGGTCGGCGCGGTGATGAGCACTGACGGGCCGCCACCGTCGGAGGGACCGTTGTTGACGACCTCGTAGGGGAGGTTGACGGTCTGCCCGACGGCGCCCTTGACAGCCGGCGCCGTCACAGCGACGTCGAGGGTGTTCTTCTTGGTCCAGATCGCGAAGCCGGCGTAGTTGTCGGATTCGTCGAGTTCGCGTTGCGCGGAGCGCTGCTTGGCGAGGTCGCCCTTCGCCTCCAGCTTACGAACGGCATTGGCGAACGATGGTCCCGTGCCCTTGGCGCGGGTGCTGTTCTTCGCCGCGCGTTCCGCGCCGGCCAGTGCGACGTTGACCGAGCCGTAGATACTGTCCGGACCGCTCAGGTTGCGGCCGAACGTGAGGTTGAACAGCGACGAGCCGGTCTCGTCGTCGAAGAGCAGCAGGCCTTCGCCGGGTTCGAGGGCCAGCGGGACGACGCAGCTGACCTTGCTCGGGCCGTACACGTACGGCAGGCCGGTGTTCTTCGGGTAGTAGTTGGTGTAGGTGCAGTCGCTGTACCGCTCGACGAACGTGGCACCGGTGGGAAGACTGATCCGCACGGTGAAGTCCGTCGCGGCGGTGTCGCCCTCGTTCCCGACGCCCGCGTACAGCGGAACGGTGTCGCCGGAGCCGACCGGGTTGCCCTTGGCGTTCAGATCCTGCGCGGCGGCGACCAGATCCGGGCCGGACGCGACCACCGTGACGGGGAACGACCCGGTGTCGTTGCCCGGGGACATGTCGTCTTCGACGCCGTCGATGGTCACGGTCACCGACCCCGCGTCGCCGGGAGTGGCACCTGTCTTGCTCGCCAGCGAGAGGGGATGCAGGGCGGTGGTCTGACCGGCCTCCAGCACTCCGACCGTGCAGGTGACCTTGGTGCCGGCCAGCGTGCAGACGTCGGTCCAGTCGGGGACGGTGGCGGTGACCCGGTCGGAGACCTTGCTCAGGTCGAGGGTGACGGTCACCCCGGTGGCGGTGGCTTCACCGTAGTTGTAGACGGTCATGCCGACGGTGGCTCCGTTGTTGTCGACCTCAGCAACGGGCTCGCTGTCGAAGGAGACGAACAGGTCGGGCAGTGCCTCGGCGGCGGAAGCTGCCGGCGGGGTGCTGAACAGGGTGGCTGTCGCCAGCACTGCTGCCACTGTCGCGACCCGAGGCCAGGTGGCCTTCTTGCGATTCATGTGCTCTCCGGTGAGGGATGGTGGGCCCGCACCCTAGCTGATGGCCTCAGATATCTCTGCCCTCCTCCGCGGGCCTGGCACATCCGGCGAGCTTTCAGTCCTCCAGTTCGATGATGGGTCGGTCGCTGACCACCGCCGTCAGGATCATCGGGGCGTCTCCGTCGCACTGGTTGACGGAGACCCCGACCCATCGGCCGCTGACCGCGAGTGGCCCCCACACCGCCAGGTCGCCGTAACAGTCCACACTGCACAACGCCTGGAACACCGTCGGCATGGGTTCACCCGCCTGATTGCGAAAGAGCGGCACCCGCATGGAAACCCGCCGGTGTGGTCCCCACCGGCTGTCGAGTTCGCGTACGACGAGGGCGAGGTTTTCCGCCGCGGCCTCCTCCGCCTCGTTCCACTCCGGTCCGTACACCCCGGTCAGCGCGTCGCTCTCCCAGAGTGGCCGGATTCGGAAGCCCTCGCCCACGGTGGCCGTCCACTCCCCGGTGGCCGGGTCTCCCTCGCTGACCGTCGCGCCGGCTGTGGGCAGGTCCCCGGCGAGCAGCGCCTCGATGTCCGACACGGCTCGGTCGGTCGCGTACGCCTCACCGGCCCGGCTGGTCACCGCGCGACTCCTTCCACTGCTGCTCGACGAGCGTCAGCAGGGCGGCGTGCGTCTGCTGGTCTGCCGCCGCGATGAGCCCGCCCACGCCGGTGTACAGCGGTTGTCCCTGAATACCGGTCACCACGCATCCCGCTGCCTGGCACAGGGCGATTGCAGCGGCGAAGTGCACGCTGTCCCGCATGTCGCTGTCGGTCACGTACGCGGCTCGGCGGCCGGCCGCCACCCAGGTCGCCGCCAGGCTGGTGGACACGACGCGCGGGCGGAACCGCTCGACGAACCCCGGGTCGGCGAGCAGCCGCGCAGCCCGGAACTCTGGAGCGTTCAGGAACGGTGGATCGAGGTTGATGTCCACCAAGGCCGACTCGGCCGACGGTTTGAGCTGCTCGTCCACGCCGTCGCGGCGCACGTACGCCCGAGTGCCGTCAGTCCAGAACGTCTCGTCGGCGAACGGATCGGCGGTGGCCGCCGCGGTGATGGTCGAGCCCGTCCGCAGCGCGACGTTCACTCCGACCAGCATGGTGCGTGCGGCGTAGTTCAGCGTGCCGCACAGGGGGTCGACCAGCCACCTCCGCTCGGCGGCGTCGGTGCCGGTGCGTCCGCTCTCCTCACCGGTGACGGCGTCCTGCGGGCGGGTGGAACTGAGAACGTCGAGGATGACCTTTTCCGCTTCGATGTCCGCGGCAGTGGCGAAGTCTCCCCCGGATTTGTCGAAGCGCGTCAGCGAGGCCCCGTACATGGTCCGCACGACAGCGGCTCCCGCCTGTGCTGCCGTGATCGCCACGTCTTCGTCTTTGATCGACATGCGAGCAGGATGACACGGTTGCCGCAGCAGCGTCGTCCGGTGGATCGCCGATCCGGGCGGGACGGCCGCAGTCGTATCTCCTTCTTGTGAGGGGACCTCAGGGTGGGCTTCTCCGGGGCCGGTACGGGGATTTCCTGATGGAGCGCCACCCGCCGTCCTGCCAGGCTGGGGCGATGACCGACACCGAGCTACGGGTCTCCCGCCAGCCGCTCCGTCTGGTACGGGCGGCGGCCGTCGGCGCCCCCGTACTCCTGATGCTCTACGGCATCCTGCGGATCATCGACGGCCTCGACGGCGACCACGGCCCGGGTTGGGCGTGGGACCTCGGCCATGCCCTGTTCCTGGTGGCGTTCGTGCTGTTCGCGAGCTTGATCGTCGGGATGCGGCGGCTGCTCGCGTCCGCCGGTGTCGCTGGTTCCCGCAGCACCGGGCTCCGGGTGCTTCTGGACGCGGCGACGGCCGCCGGTCTGGTCGGCGCCGGCGCGTTCCTCTGGGTGATCCTCGGTGACCTCTTTCCCCGGTTGGGCGATGCCGCGGCACTGCCGGATCCGGCGATGGCGGCGGGGCCGCTGCTGTTCCAGTTCGGTCTGCTCACCCTGCTGGTACGGGCCGCGGTCGTCCGGCCACGGCTTCTTCCAGTCTGGGGTCCGCCGCTCGTGCTGCTCGGGTTCGTGTCGATCGCCGTCAACCTGGACCTGCTGCCGGTCGGCGGCGCGCTGATCCTCTCCGGACTTCTCCCCATCGGCCGGCAGGTCAACTGACGGTCGGGCGGAACGGCCCGCCCGGACGCGAGTGTCGATCACCGGGCCGGTCCGGTGCGTACGACCGGACGGCACGGATGCGCCCGAACAGCGGAGACGCTGCTCGGGCGCCGCTTTCGGCGGTGGTGTCGAGGGCTGGCAGGCGTACGTGTCGGAAAGTTTTCGATATCCCGCAACGCCCGGCCGGACCTATCTGCGGTGTTCGGTGGCGCCTCGGTTCCGGAGAGGTGCTGGTTGATGGCCCAACGGCCGCCGAAAGTTTCGGCAAGAACATTGACACCTTCCGATAGCTCGGCCAACACTTGACGAGGTCCGACATTCGTGATCATCGATCACGGATGTCATCACCCACCACCACCACACCTCGGAAGGGAGAGCCTCGGTGATCATCAGCTCGGGCCGTTCCAGGCCCCGATCGGTGGTCGTCGCGCTGGCAATAACAGCGCTCACGGTCGCTGGATCGGCAACGGTAATCGCGAGAACGACCACCGCAGAGGCCGCCGCCGGCGGCGGCACCGCGGCTGCGGCTGCGGCTGCGGTCGAGGACGAGGGTGCCGACTGCGCCGTGTCGGGCCTGCCCGACCTGGGCTCCCTGCCCACCAACGCCAAGCTTCCCGACCCCTTCAGGAAGCTGAACGGCACGACCATCTCCACGAAGGCCGACTGGCGGTGCCGCCGGGCGGAGATCAGGGAACTGGCGGAGAAGTTCGTCTACGGCGAGAAGCCCGCGAAGCCGGCGACCGTCACGGGGACGGTCTCGAACACCACCCTCACGGTGAACGTGAACCACAACGGCAGGAGCGCCAGCTTCTCGGCGAGGGTGGAGCTGCCGAGTGGTTCCGGGCCCTTCCCGGCCGTCGTGGTCGTGGGCGGGTTCGGCGCGGACACGGCCACCATCAAGGCCGCTGGGGCCGCCGTCATTAGCTACGACCCCCTCGCGGTCGGGCGCGAGGGCACACCCCGGAACAACAAGCAGGGCGCGTTCTACAGCATCTACGGCTCGTCGAGCAGCACGGGGTTGCTCGCCGCCTGGGGCTGGGGCGTGAGCCGGATCATCGACGTCATCGAGCAGTCGGACGGCCGGATCCTCAAGGCCGACGCGATGGGCGTGACGGGTTGCTCCCGGTACGGCAAGGGCGCCTTCGCGATCGGTGTGTTCGATCAGCGCATCGCCCTGACCATGCCGATCGAGTCGGGTAGCGCCGGCGTTCCCATCTTCCGGGGCATCCCCGGGGAGGGCGCCCAGAGTCTGAGCAGCGCGTACGGCGAGCAGCCGTGGCTGGGGGACGCGTTCGGCTCGTTCACCGGCAGCCCGAACAGGCTCCCGGTGGACACGCACGAGATGGTGGCCATGGTGGCGCCGCGCGGGCTCTTCATCATGGACAACCCGCACATCGCCAACCTGGGTCCCCGGTCCGCGAGTGTGGCGGCCCTGGGCGGTGCGGAGGTCTACCGGGCGCTCGGCGCGGGCGACAACATCTCCTACTGGTCCGATGTCCAGGACGGTAGCCACTGCGCCAACCGGCCCGAGTGGCGCGATCCGCTGCAGAAGAACATCAGGAAGTTCCTGCTGAAGGCCGGGAACGACCCCGGGGTGATCAGGATTTCGAGCAGGGCGCTCGGCCGGCTGGCCGACTGGCGGGACTGGCAGACGCCGACCCTCACCGACGGCCCGACCACGCCGCCGCCGACCACGCCGCCGCCGACCACGCCGCCTCCGACCACGCCGCCTCCGACCACGCCGCCTCCGACCGGTGGCGGCTGCGCGGCGACGGTGTCGGTCAACCAGTGGACGGGCGGTTTCGTCGCCACGGTTCGGGTGACCGCGGGCTCAACGCCGGTCAACGGCTGGACAGTCACCATGACCCTGCCGCCGGGCGCCAACGTCACCAACGCCTGGAACGCCAACCGCAGCGGGGACACCGGAACGGTCCGGTTCACCAACGTCGGTCACAACGGCTCCATCGCACCCGGCCAGTCCGCCGAGTTCGGCTACCAGGGCGCCGGAACCGGCGGGGGGATGACCCCCACCTGCTCCACGCCCTAGAGCTTCAGGGCCCGGTGTGCAGGCCGTGCGCCGCCACACCGGGCCCGGGAGGCGGCGGACCACCCCGGGTCACTCGGTCTGGTCGAGCCAGATCACGATCCCGGTCAGGTCGCTGAGCACGGCCGCCACGCCCGCCCGGATGGCGGCCGCGCAGCGCTCGGCGGTGAACGAGCCGGGGTCGTACGTCGAGGACGCGCCGAGCCCCTCACCACGGAACGACGCACCGGACCAGTCGACCGACGTCACGTTGTGGGTGGGCTCGGCCAGCTCCGCTCCCACCACGAGGAACTGCTGTTCCAGGTGGCTCGGGGTGACCAGCGCAAGGGCGTCGATGAGGTCGTTGCCCGCGCTGACGATGAGGTCGGGACGCATCCCCATGGCCTTGGTGATGCTGGGAACGGCGTCGTGGGCGTTCCCCGCGACGATCTTCCTGAGATCGAGGTGTTCGTCGTCCGCCCAGCCCTCGACGGCCGTCACGAGAGCCTTGGTCGGCTGGTCGTCGCCGGCGGTGAGCAGCACCACCCGGTAGTCCCGGGCCGGGTGGACACCGGTCCACGAGTCGGGCCGCGGCCGGATCGTCCCCTCCGGAGCGGGCGTCGTGGAAGGGTCGACGAACCCCGGGCCGAGGGAGCCGATGGCGGTGGGTCTGGGGCGCGGCTCTGACCAGTCGTCGCCGGAGCTGCATCCGGTGACCAGCGCGGCGGCGGCCAGCACGGCAACAGCCCGAAGCGGGGGGCGCAAGGCGATCGTCCTCCGGAAGGTGGCGGAAAAGTGTGCGTACTTCTTCGTATTCCTATCCCAGTTCCGGCCACTTCCGATGCACGGGTCGCCGCTGCGGGATTTTGTTTTCCATCGGTTCGTCGGCGGGCGGGCTCGTGTTCACCAACGGCGTGCAGCGTGCACTGGCCAACCGAGGGAGTCGCATGTTCAGGCGCGTCCGCCATACCGTTATCGTCATTCTTGTCGGGATCGCTGCGGCGGTTATCCCTTTCCTGGGCGCCGGTCCGGCCTCCGCCCACGGCTTCTCGTCGACCGTGTACACAAAAATCACACCGGGAGACGAGGGTCACATTCGCACGGCAGTGGAGCTCGAATACGACCTTCTCGTCGTGTCCGTCGCCGATTCCGGTGCCGATGATCCGCTCTTTCAGGAGGGAACGGCCGCGTTCGAGGCGGGTGACTCCGACGCGCAGGCCGCGGCGTTGCGCAAGCACGCCGAGACGACCCTCAGATACGTCGCCGACCGCTTCACGGTCACCGCACGGGATGCGGCGTGCCAGCCCGCGCAGGTGGGCGACGCGACGATCGGCGAGCGCGAAGGCGTGCCGTACGCGAACCTGCTGCTCGACTGGGCCTGTCCCCAGCGGACCGACGAGCACGAGGTGCGCAGCGCGCTGTTCCCGGACGACGAGGGCTACGTCAAGGGCACCAAGACGATCGTCACGTACGAGATCGACGGCCGTTCGGGCAGCGCGGCTCTCGACGCCGGCAACCCATCCTTCTCGACCGCCCAGTCCTGGCAGGAGCGGTTCGGCGAGTTCTTCCTGCTGGGCGCCGAGCACCTGCTCTCCGGGATCGACCACCTCCTGTTCCTGCTGGCGCTCATCGCCGGGTCGCGGCGCCTGCGCGAGATCGTGCTCGCGGCCACGAGCTTCACCCTGGCGCACTCGGTGACGTTCATGCTCGCCGCCCTCGGCCTGGTCGAGGTGCCGGCCAGGGTCGTGGAGCCGATCATCGCGCTGTCGATCGCCGTGGTCGCCGGCTGGCACCTGTGGGGGATCTGGCGGCGCGGCGACCACGCCACCGACCTCGATCCGGCGGGCCGCGGCCACTTCAGCCTGGACCGCGCCGGGTGGATCCGCCTCGGCGTCGTGTTCTGCTTCGGCCTTGTGCACGGCCTGGGATTCGCGGGCGCGCTCGGCATCGACGAGGCCTGGTCGTGGACCCTGTTGTGGTCCCTGCTGGTGTTCAACGTCGGCATCGAGGTCGTCCAGCTGACGATTATCGCGGCCGTCTTTCCATTGCTGATCGCGTTGCGCCGTCGAGCGCCGAAAGCCGGCCTCTGGGCGACCGGGGCCATTTCCGCCGGCGTGTCCATTATGGGGTTGGTCTGGTTCGCGCAACGCGTGTCGGGGTCGTGAGCAGGGCTAAGTAATGCGCGACGTGCAGCCATCCGCAAGATCACGTTCATGGCTGGTTCACCCTGCGGCGAAACCGTGAATACGCTTCCCCATCGTCGGGAGCGGATCATCCATTTCTCTATTTGAAAAGGGAACAATGTCGATGACATTGAGCACCTCGACCCGGGCCTCCGGGCTCGTGCGGCGGCGTGTGGTCGCCGGGGTCGCAGCGGGATTCCTCGGGATCTCCGTAGCCATCGGTAGCGGCCTGACGGCCACCGCCAGCGCGGCCGAGGCCACCACGATCACGGGCGTCGTCCTCGGCGTCGGCGCCAACGAGACCCAGCGCGTGGTGACCTGGTACTCCTCCGCCGACACCGCGCAGAAGATCCAGCTCGCCCCGACCGCCGAGATCGTCAATGGCGAGTTCCCGGCCAGCGCCCTCAGCTTCGACGCCGTCGGCGCTGCGAACACCTCCACCACCGGCTTCAACCGCCACGCCACCATCACCAACCTGCGCGAGAACACGGCGTACTCGTACCGGGTCGGTGCCGAGGGCAGCTGGTCCCCGGCGTACGCCTTCAAGACGCAGGACTTCGAGGGCGACTACGACTTCCTGTTCTTCGGTGACCCCCAGATCGGTTCCTCGGGTGACCGGCTGAAGGACCAGGCCGGCTGGGAGGAGACCCTGAAGGTCGCCACCGCGGCCAACCCGAACACCGAGCTGCTGGTGTCCGCCGGCGACCACGTCGAGAGCGCCAACGACGAGGGCCAGTGGACCTCGTTCCTGGCCCCCGACCAGCTGCGCCAGTACCCCCTCGTCGCCACCATCGGCAACCACGACGTCGGCGGCAAGTCCTACGAGCAGCACCACTTCACCCCGAACACCGATCGCTCGTCCCAGTACTACAGCGGGGACCCGTCGACCCGGTCCGGCGGTGACTACTGGTTCATCCACAAGGACGTGCTGTTCATCGACCTCAACAGCAACAGCTACGCCAACCCCGCGGACGGCTCCGCCGGTGGCGACGCGGCGCACGTCGCGTACATCACCGACGTCATCAACAAGCACGGCTCCGAGGCCAAGTGGAAGGTGCTGGTCTACCACCACTCCATCTACTCGCCGGCCAGCCACGCGACCGACAGCGACAACAAGCAGCGGCGGGAAGACTTCACCACGGCCTTCTCCAACCTCGGCATCGACATGGTGCTGCAGGGCCACGACCACAGCTACACCCGCAGCTACTCCATCAAGAACGGCCAGAAGGAGAACCCCGCCGAGCAGCCCGGTGCTGCCGACGTGTTTCCCGGCCCGGGTGGCGTCATCTACGTGACGGCGAACTCGGCCTCCGGCTCGAAGTACTACGACATCAAGAAGCCGGACAGCACCGGCACCGGCATCCGTGGCAACGGCCCGGACCCGCTGGACCCGGGCAAGTACTGGTACAACTCCGTGCAGAACCAGGAGCACGTCCGCAGCTACGTCAAGGTGCAGGTGCGCGGCGACAAGCTGGTTCTGGCGAACGTCCGCAGCGGCACCTGCGCGGCGCCGAACGCGGCCGTCGAGAAGGGCCTCACCTGCACCAACACCGCCGAGGGTCAGCCGGTCGGCTCGATCGTCGACAAGGTGACCGTGCACCCGTACCAGGGTGACGGCCAGGCCATCCAGGTCAACGTGCCGAACCCCGCTCCGGGTGAGTTCGGCTGGACGATCGACGGCTACAACGGCCTGGTCGACCTGGGCACCGCGCAGGAGCGCGACGGCACCTACTTCGAGGCGAACGGCAAGATCAACCCGATCCTCGTGTCGGACAGCCGTCGTTCGCTCGCTCCGTGGTCGATCTCGGCCAACGTGGGTGACTTCCAGGACGGCGACAAGACGTTCGCCGGCTCCTACCTCGGCTGGACCCCGTACGTGCTCGACGGCGGCGCGGGTGCCGAGGCCGGTGCCCCGGTCCTGTCGTCCTTCGACGACCAGGGCAAGGGCCTCTCGGTCTCCAGCGGCCTCGGTGCGGCCGCGCAGGGTCACCCGCGAGGTGGCGCCAAGCTCGGCGCTGACCTGGATCTGAAGATCCCGGACAGCATCGCGAAGGGCAGCTACCGCACCACCCTGACGATCACTGCGCTGAGCAGCTGATCGGACGCCCCCTGAGCTGGCGGGGTAGGCATCTTCGGGTGTTTACCCCGCCGCTCGTTCCGGAACGAAACCAGACCGCCTGAGGACCCCGAGATGTCGACGACCCCAACGCGCCGGAAAACGACCGTCGCCGCCCTGCTCCGTACCGCCGCCGCCCTGCTCGCCACCTCCGCCGTTGCCGGCCTGGCTTCAGGTCCCGCGCTGGCGGCCAAAGGCGACGTCGCCTGGACGGTCCGAACGGCCTCCAACAGCTACGGCGCCGCCCGGTCCAGCTTCAGCTACGCCGTGAACCCCGGTGGACGGGTCGAGGACGCGATGGTCGTCGCCAACCGCGGACCGGTCCCGCTCAGTCTGGCCGTCTACACCGCCGACGGCTTCACCACCGGCGCGGGCCAGCTCGACCTGCTCGCCAAGGACGGGAAGTCCGTGGCGGTCGGCGCCTGGGTCCACGCCGACTCCGGCAGCGTCACGATCCAGCCGGGCAAGACCGCCCAGGTCCCGTTCAAGATCAATGTTCCGGACAACGCCACGCCCGGCGACTACGTCGGTGGCATCCTCACCTCGCTGACCCAGGCGGACCAGGCCGAGGGCATCAACGTGGATCGGCGCCTCGGCATCCGGATCAAGTTGCGGGTCGGCGGCGAACTGAAGCCGAACCTCGCGATCGAGGATCTGCACGTCACGTACGGCGGAACGCTCAACCCGTTCAGCCGGGGCGACGCCGCGGTCACCTACAAAATCCACAACTCCGGTAACGCCGCCCTCTCCGGCCAGCAGGCGGTGTCGGTCTCGGGCCCGTTCGGTTCACTGCGGGTCGGAGCGGGCGACATCACGGCACCACCGGAGCTGCTTCCGGGTGAGAGCTGGACCGTGAAGGTGCCCGTACGCGGCGTGGCGCCGGCCGTGTGGTTGGCGGCGACCGCAACTCTCACGCCCCGGCTCACCGACGCATCGGGCTCCACCACCTCGCTCAAGCCGGTCCAGGCCACGACGCACGGCTGGGCCCTGCCGTGGATGCTGACACTGGTGCTCGTCGTCCTGGTCGCCGCACTCGTCGGGGCGATTCAGTACCGACGCCGCAACCGGGTCCGGCACCGGACGCGTGAGGAGGCCCGGGTGCGCGACGCCGTCGAGCAGGCGCTGCGCGGCCAGGAGCCTCGGACGTCCTGAGCGCGCCACCGGCCGTCCCTCGGTGACGGGCGGCGGCCGAGCGTCGTCGGTCGCCCTTGTGGGTGAACGCTGCTCAGCCCCGGACCGGGCCCCTCCCGCAGCCGGCATGCTGCGACGGTGATGCCGGCGCGGAGAGGGAATCCACATGGCTGACGGGGATGTGCCCGAGCGGATGCAGGTTGCGGCCTTCGACGAGTTCGGCGGGCCGGAGGTGATCAGCCTGCGGATGCTGCCGGTTCCGGAGGTCGCCGACGACGAGGTGCTCATCAAGGTGTGGAGCGCCGGCGTCGGGGTGTGGGACGCGTACGAGCGCCAGGGCGTGCTGGTGCCCGAAGGCTCCGAGTTCCCGATCGTGCCCGGCTCCGACGGTGCCGGGACCGTGGTCGCCGCCGGCAGCCAGGTGAACAACGTCGCGGTGGGTGACCTGGTCTACGTGTCCGCCACCACCAGGCCGAAGGGCGGCTTCTACGCCGAGTACGCGGTGACGAAGGCGCAGTACGCCGCGAAGCTGCCCGAGGGTGTGCCGGCAGAGCACGCCGGCGCCATGCCCACCGACGCGTTGACCGCCCTCGCGGGGCTGGACACCCTGAGCCTGCCGGCCGGCGCCTGGCTGCTGATCTTCGGCGCGAGCGGCGGGCAGGGCCACCTCGCCGTCCAGTTGGCCAAGCGGCTGGGGCTCAACGTGATCGCGGTGGCCTCCGGGCGGGATGGGGTGACGCTGGTGACCCGGCTCGGCGCCGACGTGTCCCTCGACGGCCGCGGCGACCTCACCGAGGTGCTCGCGCGGATCCGGGACGCCGCCCCGGAAGGGGTGAACGGCATCCTGGCCATGGCCGGCGGCAAGACGCTGGACCGGCTCACCGAGGCGCTTGCCGACGGCGGAGTGGTCGCGTACCCACACGGTGTGCAGCCGGAGCCGCGCGAGCGGCCGGGCGCGCAGGTCCGGGCGTACGACGGTGTGGCCGACCAGGAGCAGATGCGGCGCCTCAACGAGCTGATCGAGACCGCCCCGTTCCAGGTGCACGTCGCCGAGACGTTTCCGCTCGGCAAGGTGGTGGAGGCCCACCGACGGCTGACGACGTCCTTTCCGGGCAAGTTGCTGTTGACGATCCGCTAGAGGTGATCACGGCCCGGCCGTCGCCAGGTAGCCGGCGAGGTGACCGGCAGCCACCAGCATCGCGCGTCCGCGGGTGGCCAGGCGCTGCCGCCAGTCGTGCAGGGACGCCGCCAGCGGACCCGGACCGTCGGCCGCGCGTACCTGCCGCATCACGGTCGCGATGTGGTCCAACCGGTAACCGCCCCGGCGCAGGAGATGGGCCAGCTCGGCGTCGCGGACGTCCTCGGGGCCGTACTGCCGCTGCCCGGAGGGGTGGTCGCGCGCCGGGGACAGGACGCCGGCCCGTTCCCACTTCCGTAGCGTCGCCGGTGTCACGCCGAGCCGGTGGGCGAGGTCGCCGACGGCCAGCGGCCGGCCGGGCGGGGTCGGTGCCGGTGCGGCGGTGAGCACCCCGATGGTCGTCTCGACGGCGTCGAGCGTCTCGCGGTCGCGCAGCAGTTGCGCGTGGCTGGTGTCGACGGCGCGCAGGGCGGTGTCCAGGTCACCGCGAACGGCGGCCCGCATGATCTCCCCGCCCGTCGCGTACCCGTGCGCCGCGACGAGCGCCAGGTACGCGCGCAGCGCCGCGGCGTGCACCTCGGTGTACGCGCGGTAGCCGCTCGATGTGCGCCGGGCGGCGGGCATGACGCCGTCGTTCTCGTAGTTGCGGACGGCCTGGCTGGAGATGCCGTGCTGGCGGGCCAGGTCCACCGGCCGGTAGGCGCGTTCTGCTGTTTGAGAGTTCAGCTCGGACTCCGGTGTCGGTGACGACGAAAGTCTCAACGGGTGGTTCAACGATACGGTGAAGGTCATGGCTTCTTCACCCATGCCCGCCTCCTGGTCGTTCGACCTCGGCGCCGACGACATCGCCGAACTCATCCTCGCCCTGCCCGAGGTGGCCGTCGTCCTGGCCGACGAAGCGTCCGGCGCCCCACGGTCCAGCTGGGGCGACCGGTTCTTCTTCGTCGGGCCGGACCGCCGCCGGCCGTTCGCCACTCTCGTCGGGCAGGACACCGCCGGCTTCGACGAGGACTCGGACCTCGACCGGCCCGGCGTCTTCCGGCTCAGCCTGGACCTCGGCCGCGAGGGGTTCGAACGCCGGTTCGGCTACCCGCCGGCGCAGTTCGCCGAGCATCGTTCCGCGGTCGACTTCACCGCCCTCGACCAGGTCGTTCCCCATCCCGCGTACGGCACCCACGGGTGGGCGTGCGTGCTCAACCCGGGCCCGCGCAGCCTGGCCGAGGTCGACCGGTTGCTCGCGCATGCCCATCACCGCGCGCTGCGGCGGCACCGACGCGCGCTCGACCGCCAGCACCGCCCGACGGACTGAGCCCGCCGCCGGCCGGCTGCGTCAGCGGCCGGATCGGTCGCGGGGTCGCGGAACGCGTACCGATGCCATGCCGGCCGCGGTGGCGGCCTGGATGCCCAGGTCGGTGTCCTCGAAGACCAGGCAGGCGCCCGAAGGTACGCCGAGGTGCTCCGCGGCGAGCAGGTAGGCCTCCGGGTCGGGCTTGGCTCGCGTGTAGTCATCGGCGCAGACCAGCACGTCGAACCGGTCCAGCAGGCCGAGCGCGTCCAGGGAGGCGGTGACCGCGGCGCGGGTGCCGCCGGAGACGACGGCGAACGGAACCCGCCGGTGCGCGTCGTGGATGTGCGCCAACACGTCGGGTACGGCGGCGAGCTGCGGCAGCAGCTCCTGGAAGTAGCTCTCCCGGCGTTCGTCGACGGTCGCCACCGGCATGGTCAGGCCGTGCTGCTCGTTCAGGTCGACGATGATGTCGGCGGACGGCCGGCCGCCCCACGCGTAGAAGAGGTCCTCGGGGAACTCGCAGCCCCACTCGTCCAGGGCCCGCTGCCAGGCCACGTAGTGCAGCGGCATCGAGTCGACGATGGTGCCGTCGCAGTCGAACAGGTACGCCGCGAACTCGCCGGGTGGCAGGGGCAGACTCATCGGAGCAGGGTACAGCGGGCGCCGCCCCGCCGACCGTTCCCGCTCAGTCGTCCGGCTACTCGGCGGTGACGGACTCCAGCCGCCGGAGCAGGTGCGCCCGCTCCGGCTCGGTGCCGACGAGCGTCAGCGCGCTGCGGTACGCCGCCGCGGCCTCGCCGTACCGGCCGAGCCGGCGCAGCAGGTCCGCCCGGGTGGCCGGATAGAGGTGGTAGCTGCCCAGCCGCGGATCGTCGGCCAGCTCGTCCAGCAGGACGAGCCCGGCCTGCGGCCCGTCCCGCATGGCCACGGCGGCGGCCCGGTTGAGCGCGACGACCGGCGAGGGGACCAGACCGAGCAGGACGTCGTAGAGCGCCACCACCTGGGGCCAGTCGGTGCTGGCCACGTCGGCGGCCTCGTCGTGCAGTGCGGCGATGGCGGCCTGCACCCCGTACGGCCCGGGTGGTCCTCCGGTCAACGCGACCACCACCAGCCGGCGCCCCTCGTCGATCATCCGGTGGTCCCAGCGTGCGCGGTCCTGATCGTCGAGCAGAACCATCGCGCCGTCCGGCCCGGTACGCGCGGCGCGTCGGGCGTGGGTGAGCAGCATCAGCCCGAGCAGGCCGGCGACCTCCCGCTCGGCGGGCAGCAGCCGGCGCAGGATCCGGGCCAGCCGGATGGCCTCCTCGGCGAGGTCGGTCCGCTGGAGATCCGGGCCGGAGCTGGCGGCGTACCCCTCGGTGAAGACCGAGTAGACCGCCTGGAGCACCGTGGGCAGGCGTTCGGGTAGTTCGTCGGCGCCCGGCACCCGGAACGGGATGCGGGCGTCGCGGATCTTCCGTTTGGCCCGGACGAGTCGTTGGGCCATGGTCGCGGGCGGCACCAGGAACGCCCGCGCGACCTCGGCCGTGGTGAGGCCGGCGAGGAAGCGCAGGGTGAGCGCGCCGCGGTCCTGGGCGGGCAGGGCCGGGTGGGCGCAGGTGAAGAAGAGCGCCAACCGGTCGTCGGGCAGGTCGCGATCCGCGTCGGCGGGTGGAGCGGCGTCGGCCCGCTCGGCTTCGGCCTGGAGCACGGCGAGCCGGGTGGCCAGCACCCGGTCGCGGCGGAGCCGGTCCACGGCGCGGCGGCGGGCCGTGGTGAGCAGCCAGGCTCCCGGCCGACTCGGAACGCCGTCGGTCGGCCAGTGCACCAGCGCCGCCTCGATGGCCTCGGAGGCGACCTCCTCGGCCAGATCGAGGTCGCCGAAGCGGTGCACCAGCGAGGCGAGCAGCCGACCGCGCTCCTCCCGGAACACCGCCTCGACCGACGACCCGACCTGTTCCATGCCGCCTGCCCCCTGGCCGGGCACCGTCAGGCCTCCACCTCGATCTCGGCGACCGGGCGCACCTGGACCGACCCGCCGCCGAGAGCACCCGGGCTGCGGGCCGCCCATTCCAGCGCGGCGTCGAGATCCGGCACGTCGATGATGTCGTACCCACCGAGCACCTCGCGGGTCTCGGCGAACGGCCCGTCGGTGATCGTGCGTTCGCCGCCCGCACCGACCTGCACGCTCGTGCAGGTGGTCAGGTCCTGCAAGGGGTACCCGGACACCCAGATTCCCGCGTCCTTCATCTCGCGGTCGTAGCGGATCCAGTCCTCGAAGCTGCAACCGTCGACGGGCTCGTTC
Organism: Micromonospora sp. CV4; assembly: GCF_003667455.1. Lineage (NCBI taxonomy): Bacteria > Bacillati > Actinomycetota > Actinomycetes > Micromonosporales > Micromonosporaceae > Micromonospora > Micromonospora sp. CV4. Next base: position 25,023 of record NZ_RCVI01000179.1, read on the forward strand.
CAGTCGGTGGTCGCGGGGGTCATGAACAGCAGCATGTACTTCACGCCTCGGCTCCTCTCGGTACGGCGGGTCGCCGTACAGCATGACGACGAACGCGCACCGGGGATATCGACACGGCGGCCGGAAAATCTGCCGATGCTCAGGGACCGACCGGCGGCGCTGCTTCGAGGTGCGGGCCGCGTCGGTCGAACCGCCGCTCGTACCAGGTCACGCCGATGAGGAAGACGGTCAGCAGGGCGAGCGCGGCCAGCGGGGGCAGGGCCCGGCCGACCGGCAGGAGGGCCAGCGGCACCAGCGCGACGACGACCTGCGCCGGGTGCACGGCGCGGACGGTGAGCCGGCGGAAGAGCAGCCGTGCGAGCAGGTAGAGGGCGGTGCCGCCGTAGAGGGCGGTGGCGACGAACCAGCCCGACCGGGTGCCGCGATCGCTCTCCTCGGTGAGGTGACCGAGCACCTGTTCGATGCCGAACGCGACGTAGATCGCACCGATGATCAGGGGCGCGTGCACGAGGCCGTACGCGTCACCGGCGACGTCGGACCGCCGCTCACGCGGCACCAGCATGATGGACCGCCGGGCGGCGGGCGCCAGTCGGTCGAAGTAGAGCCACCACAGGCAGACCGTGATGACGAGGCCGAGCAGCGCCGCCACCAGGCCGGCCCCGACCGGCGCCATCGACCTCGGCCCTGCGCCCGCCGCGATCAGCGACTCGCCCAGCGCGATGATGAGCACCAGACCGAACCGTTCGGTGAAGTGGTCCAGGCTGTGCAGCGGCCACGGGCGGTAGGCGGACGCGACCCGGGCGCCGCCGATGTCCACCAGGAACGCCAGCGTCCAGAGCGCCGTCTGTGCGGTGCCGCCGAGCAGCGCACCGACGATGAGCGGGAGCCAGGCCGCGGTCGCCGGCACGGCGAAGAACCGGAGGGTCGAGCGCAGCGGCGGGTCCGTTGCGCTCACCCAGAACAGCACCCCGAGCTGCACCGCCCTGGTGACCAGGTAGGCCAGGGCGAGGGTGAGCGGCGCGTCGAACAGTTCCGGGCCCTGCCGCCACGCGTCCGGCAGCACCAGCGCGGCCACGAAGATCGCGGCCATCGCCGTCAGGGTGGCCGCGCGGACCGCGCCGACGTCCGCGCGAACCAGGTTGCCCAACCAGAGGTACGGCCCCCAGGAGTAGATCAGCAACAGCAGGAGGAGCAGCCCCTGGGCCAGGGTGAGCGCGGTCGGTGGCTGCGCCATGAACGTGATGACCCGGGTGAGCGCGAACACGAAGACCAGGTCGAAGAAGATCTCGAACATCGTGGTCCGGTGCGTCTCCGCAGTCGGTACCGGACGAACGCCGAAAATCCCCCTCACTCCCGCAGTCTGCGCCAACCCGGGCGCATCGACGGACGGTTCAGCCGGTCGCACCGCTCGGCGCCGCCGGGACGGCCGCGCTGTCGGTCCGCCGTCGGCTCCGCTCGGCCCGCCGGCGGACCTGCTGGTACGCGCCGGTCAACCCCATCGCCCGGCGGACCTCGATCAACGTCTGCCGTACCTCCTGGCGGGTCCGTTCGGTGCCCTCGACGATCAGCCGGTCGACCAACCCACGGTCGGCTTCGATCGCGGCCCGACGTTCCCGGATCGGCGCCAGGAACCGCTCCAGCGCGACGACCAGCCGCTCCTTCACCTCCACGTCCCCCACCCGCCCGGCCCGGTAGCGCTGAGCGAGGTCAGCCACCTCGTCCCGGTCGGGGTTGAACACCTCGTGGTACGCGAAGACCGGGTTGCCCTCCACCGTTCCCGGCACGTCGGCCCGTACCCGGTTCGGATCGGTGTACATGCCGAGCACCTTGCGGCGCACCGTGGCCGGGTCGTCGGAGAGGGCGATCGTGTTGCCCCGGCTCTTGCTCATCTTGGCCGCGCCGTCGGTGCCCACCAGGCTCGACGTGTCCGCCGGGATCAGTTCGGGGACCGGGAAGACCGGCCCGTACAGGTGGTTGAATCGGCGTGCGATCTCCCGGGTCACCTCGACGTGCGCCGCGTTGTCCCGGCCGACCGGGACCACCTCCCCCTTGACACAGAGGATGTCCGCGGCCTGGAGCACCGGATAACCCAGCAGGCCGTACGGCATCTCCTCCTTGCCGGCGTCCCGGGCCATGTCCTTCAACGACGGCACCCGCTCAAGCCGGGGCACCGTCACCAGGTTCTGCAGGAGAGTGTTGAGGTCGCCGACCTCCGGGATGGCCGACTGGAGGTAGAAGGTCGCCCGCGCAGGGTCCACGCCGGCGGCGAGGATGTCGGTCACCATCTCCCGGGCATTGCCGGAGACCTGGTCGATGTCCTCGCGACGGTTCCTGGTGGTGAGCATGTGCAGGTCGGCGATGATGAAGAAGCTCTCGTAGCGCTGATGCAGCCGCACCCGGTTGGCGATGCTGCCGACGTAGTGGCCGAGGTGCAGGCGGCCGGTGGGCCGGTCCCCGGTGAGCATTCGTGCGATGGACATGGCGGTGTGCCTCTCGTGCGGGAAGGTGGGTCACGCGTGGGCGCGCGCCGAGCGGGGCAGGTTCGCCTCGTCGGTCAGCGGGATCGGCTCAGCGAGCCGTCCGCCATCGCGCGCCGGCGCGGTACCGCAGACCACCAGCACGGAGGACGTCCAGGAGTTGCTCACGGCCATCGCCGGAGCTGGTCCGGGGCACGACACCGAGCGGCAGGCCGTCGACCAGGTCGACCGCCTCCGCCACGCTGCTGCCCGTCCGGACCACGGCCTCACGCTACCCGTGTGGCCGTGCCTGGTGTGGTGGATGGTTGGCGGAGTAGTAGCCGCCGACGTGTTCCCGGTACTCCGGGCCGGCCGCGTCCGGGTCGAACGGCGGAGCGTCCTTGATCTCCTGCCGGGTCCGGTCGACGTGCACGCTGCGCTCCAGGTGATCCACCCTGGCCACCGTGCCGGCCGGCAGCAGCACCTTGTGGCCGAGGATCCACGGCCCGGTGTCGACCACCAGATACTGCGCGTCCGCCTCGTTGCTCGCCTCGTCGACGGTGCCGATCCGCCCGTCGCTCGCCTCTACCCGGTAGCCGACGAGGTCGACGGGCGTGCCGGGGCCGGGAGCGTCCGGCCCCTCGTGGTGAGCGTCCGAGCGGTCCGGCGGCGTGACCGACGGGGTGGTCTGCGCGTACCCACCGGCGAGGGCGGACGGGTCGCGCCAGGCCCAGGGATTGAACATCGACGGTTGCACGGGCACCTCCGGTGACGGGTCTTCGGTTGTCCCGTCCCGCAATGCCCAACTCACCACCGTCGGAAACAGTTCGGCAATTTCGAGTTCACGGAAATACCAGCTGAGAAATACGTCATAGGCATCGAGCGCCGATGATCGACCCGGCGTACGCCCAGGTCAGCACGGCTGCGCCTCGCTTCTCGCACATCGGTTGCACCGGTGCTGTGTCCGTCCGGCACATTCGATCGCTGGTCCGCCGTGGACATTCTGGTTCCGCATTCAGGCAACGCCACAAAGGGGGACGCAGATGTACCGCACCATTTCGCGGCTCGGCGCCGTACTGGCGCTCGCGCTCAGCATCGTCGCCGGGGCCGGCACCGCGGCACAGGCCGGCGCGCCGGACCCGTACTCGCCGCCGGCGCTCTGTGGGTTCGGCTACGTCGAGGTCGACCAGGACCCGATCCGGGACGCGCAGACCGGCGGCCGACTGGGAACCGTCCACCTGCTTTACAACCGGGTCACCGGCTTCGCCTGCACGGCGACGGTGAAGTCGGCCTACCCGGGCACGCTCACCCGCACGCGGGTCTACCTCGTTGCTGAGTACGTGCCGACGCAGGTCGACGACGGCGCCCGGCTCTACGCGGCCGGCCCCGTCCGGGCGTACGTCCGGGGCAGCTGCACGATCTGGGGTGGTCTGATGGCCGACCCGGGCGGCGCCGTCCACCACCACGAACGGGCGAACCCGGCGATCGGTGGCATCGGGACCTGCTTCTGAGTCACCACGGCGTGGGACCCGTCCACCCTCGTGCCGGTACACCTCGGCGTTCCGGCCCATGACCAGCTCCGCTGGCATACTCGGCTGCCATGGTGCTGTCGCGAGGGTGGGCTCTCTTCCTGGTCGGAGTCGGGATCTGGACCTGGGTGATCTGGCCGAGGTTCGCGGTCGCCATCTGGCAGGACCCGCGCTCCTGGACGTCCGGCGTGGTGGGGGACGGCTCAGCCACCAGCTTTCTGTGGGTGCACGCCCTCCTGATCGGGGCGTCCCTGGCGATCGGCAGCACCGTCGGGGTCCTCGGTGTCCGCGCCTGGTTCGCCGCCCGCCGGCGCCAGAACCGTCCAGCGGTCTGACCGTCCACCTTCCAGTCGGTGCGAGATTCGGTCACTGTCGGTGAGGTTGAGGAACCGCTTGCGCGGTGGTGCCGGGCCCCTACGTGCCTGCCCAACGGGGTTGACCTGGGGAAACTTCTCTACGCAGCAAGTGTGACGTGGGACGCTGGCCCCGGATTTGACGATCAAACCCACGGACGCGTAACTTTCTCTCTGCCAGCGCGGAACGGGGCAAACGGGACGAAGGTCCTGGAGCACCGGATCGGGCGGGCAACCGGGTCAGGTAGGGGTTCGCTCCTGCGGGGCACGGTCCGGGCGGGGCTCGCCAAACTGCCGCGAGGCGGATTTGGTGCAGCGGAAGCGACCGGGTAAGGTTTACCACCGGCAGGGCACCGGGCGAGCTTGCGGGACACCGCAGCGGCCGGCCTGCCAAATCCGACGACCTGACGCAGCGGTTCGCTGCTGCGGACGTGCGTCGGCGCCAAGCCGTACGAAGCACGACAGACCGGGACACACGGTTTGACACGGCGAAGACGGTGCGGTAACGTAGTAAAAGTGCCCGGCGCCAGTGAGCGGCGGGGACGCGGACGGAAAGCCCCGAGATGGGGTCCCACTGGTTGGGGCTTTTGATCGGTGTGTGGTTGTTCTTTGAGAACTCAACAGGGTGCTTGATAAGCCAGTGCCAATTATGATTTATACCCCG
>NZ_RCVI01000178.1:0-29624 GCF_003667455.1 Micromonospora sp. CV4
GGGCGGGGGCCAGGCCGTAGGTGAGGGCGTCGACGAGGGCGTGCCAGCTGGCCTCGACCACGTTGGGGTGCACGCCCACGGTGGTCCAGTCGCGGCCGCCACCGTCGGCGGTCTCCAGCAGCACCCGGGTGACCGCGCCGGTGCCGTGGCTGCCCTCCAGGATGCGCACCTTGTAGTCAGCCAGCTCGAAATCGCGCAGCTGCGGGTAGTGCCGGGCCAGCCCCACCCGCAGCGCCTCGTCCAGGGCGTTGACGGGGCCGTTGCCCTCGGCGGTGGCGATCACCCGCTCACCCCGTACCCGGATCTTGACGGTCGCCTCGGAGACCACCGCGCCGTCCTCGCGGTGCTCCACCAGCACCCGGTACGACTCCAGGGTGAACGGCCGCGCCGGGCCGCCCTCGGGCAACTCGGATCGGACCAGCAGCTCGAAGGAGGCGTCCGCGGCCTCGAAGGACCAGCCGCCGGCCTCCAGCTCCTTGACCCGGTTGGTGACCCGGGTCAGCGCCTCCGGCCGGCCGGCCAGGTCCAGGCCGAGCTCACGACTCTTGAGCTCGACGCTGGCCCGGCCGGCCATCTCGGTCACCAGGATCCGCATGTCGTTGCCCACCACTGACGGGTCGACGTGGTTGTAGAGCAACGGGTCGACCTTGATCGCACTCGCGTGCAGCCCCGCCTTGTGGGCGAAGGCGGCGGCCCCGACGTAGGCCTGGTGGGTGTCGGGGGCGATGTTGGCGATCTCGGCGATGGCGTGCGCGACCCGCACCATCTGCGCGAGGCAGCCCTCCGGTAGGACGGGCATGCCCAGCTTGAGTTCGAGGTTCGCGACGACCGCGAAGAGGTCGGCGTTGCCGGGGCGTTCGCCGTACCCGTTGGCGGTGCCCTGCACGTGGCGGACGCCCGCCTCGACCGCGGCGATCGTGTTGGCCACCGCGCAGGCGGTGTCGTTCTGCGCGTGCATGCCGAGCAGCCCCGCGTCGATCCCGAGCCGGTCGGTCAGGTCGGCGATCACGGCGGTCACCTGGGATGGCAGCATCCCGCCGTTGGTGTCGCAGAGCACCATGCGTTCCGCGCCGGCGGCCAGCGCGGTCTGCACCACGGCCGCGCCGTACGCCGGGTCGTGCCGGTAGCCGTCGAAGAAGTGTTCGCCGTCGACGAAGACCCGGCGGCCCTCGCCGACGAGGTGGCTGACGGTGTCGTGGATCATCGCCAGGTTCTCCGCGCCGGTGGTGCGCAGCGCACGCTCGACGTGCCGGGTGTCGGCCTTCGCGACCAGCGCCACCGCCGGGGTCTGCGCGTCCAGCAGGCCGCGCACCTGAGGGTCGTCGGCGACCGCCACACCGGCCCTGCGGGTGGCGCCGAACGCGACCAGCACGCCGTGCCGCAGGTCCAGTTCGGTGCGTGCCCGGCGGAAGAACTCGGTGTCCTTGGGCACCGCGCCCGGCCAGCCGCCCTCGATGAAGCCGACGCCGAACTCGTCGAGCAGCCGGGCCACCGCCAGCTTGTCGACCACCGAGTAGGTGAGCCCCTCGCGCTGGGCGCCGTCGCGCAACGTCGTGTCGTAGACCTGGAACGTCATGAGGATCCTTTCTCGGAGCAACAAAAAGACCCCCCGCGGATGCGGGAGGTCTGCGCGCTCGGCGGAGGGAGGGCCGGCGCGCTAGGTCGCAATAATCAGGGCGGTGCTGGTCACGATCGCTACTCTGCCACCCTTCCCCAGTTTTGGGAGGAACAATCCACATGCCGGGACGGTGACGCAGCGTCGCGAGACTCCCGCCCTCGTCCAATCCCGGTCGCAACCCGCCGCTCGTGGTCGCCGTTTCCGGCCCCCGGTGGCCGGGTAGCTCCTGCGGGGACGCACTCACCTACGCCGTGAGCATCGGCGACAGTCAGGAGTGAACGGCATGGACAGGATCGACCCGCACGCGACGCACGCCGCGCCGGAGCCGCTGCGCGGAGGCGACCAGGGCACCGTGCCCGGTGGCGCCCCGGCCGGCGCCTTCGACCCCTGGCGCTACCGGGACCAGGCCGGGGTGGCCGACGCCGACCTGGTCGGCTACACGGTCGAGGCCACCGACGGTGGAATCGGCAAGATCGACAGTGCCAGCCACGAGGTGGACGGCAGCTACCTGGTGGTGGACACCGGTCCGTGGATCTTCGGCAAGAAGGTGATGCTGCCGGCCGGCACGGTCAACCAGGTCAACCACGACCAGCGCACCGTCTCCGTGGACCGGACCCGCGACCAGATCAAGGCCGCCCCGGAGTACGACGAGACCAGCCACAGCGACCCGACCTACCGGAACCAGTTGGGCGGCTACTACGACGAGACGTACGGCGCGCTTCCGCCCGGCACCGGGCGGTAGCCGATCGGAGCCGACGGCCGGTGGGGCTTCGTGCCACCGGCCGTTACCGTGTCAGCGTGGACGCCATCGAGGACGACCGACACATCCCGCTGCCCGCGACCTTCAACTTCCGCGACGTCGGTGGCTACACCGGCCACGACGGCCGCACCGTGCGCCGGGGCCGGCTGTACCGCTCCGACTCGCTGCACCGCCTCGACGAGCAGGACCGGGACGCGTTCGCCGCGATCGGCGTCCGCACCGTCATCGACCTGCGCCGCCCGGCCGAGGTGGCCCGCGACGGCCGGGTGCCGGCGTACCAGGGGCTGACCTATCGGCACATCCACCCGGAGCACGCGGACTGGGCCGAGCAGCCGCACGAGGAGGGTTCGAGCCTGGCCCGCTACCTCGCGGACCGCTACGCCGACCTCGCGCAGACCGGCACGGCCGGGCTGGCCGAGGCGGTCGGGCTGATCGCGGACTCCGCCAACGCCCCGGTGGTGGTGCACTGCGTCGCCGGCAAGGACCGCACCGGCATCGTCTGCGCGCTGACCCTCGTCGTGCTCGGCGTCGACGACGCGGACATCGTCGCGGACTACGCGCTCAGCACCGAGGCGTCGGCCCGGTTCGGCGCCTGGCTGGCCGAGACCACCCCGGGCGGGCTGGACCACGTGCCGGCGCCGTTCCTGGCCTCGCCCGCCGAAGCGATGGAGCTGTTCCTCGCCGAACTGCGCGAGGGGCACGGCTCGGTCGAGGGGTACCTCCGCCACGCCGGGGTGACCGACGCGCAGCTCGCCGCCCTCCGCGACCACCTGCTCGACTAGCCACCGCGGCGACGCGGCCCGGCACCGACCGCGCCGGCCGGTCCGCTGGACCGGCCGGCGCGCGGCGGGCGTCAGAGGACCCGGCGCACCCAACCCTGCGGGTCGTCGGCCTTGCCACGCTGGATGTCGACCAACTGCTGGCGCAACGCCATGGTGACCCGCCCCGGCTCGCCCCCGCCGATCAGGAACTCGCCGTCGGGGAAGCGGACCCCGCCGATCGGGGTGATCACCGCGGCGGTGCCGCAGGCGAAGACCTCGCGGAGCCGGCCACTGGCCGCGTCGGCCTGCCAGTCGGCGAAGGTGACCGGCCGCTCCTCGACCCGCTGCCCGGCCGCGCCGGCCAGCGTGAGAACCGCGTCCCGGGTGATGCCCGGCAGGATCGTGCCGGTCAGCGGCGGGGTGACCACCGTGTCGTCGTCGTAGACGAAGAAGACGTTCATGCCGCCCAGCTCGTCGACGAAGCGGCGCTCCACCGCGTCCAGGAAGACCACCTGGTCGCAGCCGGCCTCGATGGCCTCGGCCTGGGCCGCCAGCGACGCGGCGTAGTTGCCGCCGCACTTCGCGGCGCCGGTGCCGCCGGGCGCGGCGCGCGTGTAGTCCGGTGAGACCCAGACGGTGACCGGCTTGACCCCGCCGCTGAAGTACGCGCCGACCGGCGAGGCGATCACCATGTAGAGGTATTCGTTGGCCGGACGGACGCCGAGGAAGACCTCGCTGGCGAACATGAACGGGCGCAGGTAGAGGCTGCCGTCCTCGCCGGTCGGGATCCACTCCCGGTCGACCTCGATGAGCTTGTGCAGCGAGTCGATGAAGACCTCGGGCGGCAGCGTCGGCATCGCCATCCGCTGCGCCGAGGCGGCGAACCGGGCGGCGTTGGCGTCCGGCCGGAACATGGTCACGCCGCCGTCGGCGGTCCGGTACGCCTTCAGCCCCTCGAAGATCTCCTGCGCGTAGTGCAGCACCGCGCTGGCCGGGTCCATCGGGATCGGCCCGCGCGCCTCCACCCGGGCGTCGTACCAGCCCTTGCCGTCGGCGTACCGGACGGTGACCATGTGGTCGGTGAAGACCCGGCCGAACCCGGGGTTGACCAGCAGGGCGGCCCGGTCGGTGGCGGATACCGGCGCGGGATTCGGACGGATCTCGAAGTCGAGCTTGTCACCACCGCTCATCGCGCTGACCTCCCTGCGGGACAACGGCATGCGGGATCGCACACCGACATGGCTGTGCCAAAAACTTACCCCGAACGGTCGTTCAGCGGGTAGCGCCGCTCGGGACATGGACGGCCCCGGATGGCTGCTCGCCGGACCGGACGCGCAGGCCCGGGGCGGGTCAGGCTACGGCGTGGGCGGCGAGCCGGTCGCCGACCTCCGCGGTACGCAGCGTCACGCCCGGCGTACGGCCGGCCAGCTCGGCGGCGACCGCCGCGTTGACCCGGGCCGCGGCCTCGGCGTGCCCGAGCTGCTCCAGCAGCAGCGCGGCGGAGAGCACCGCGGCGACCGGGTCGGCGACGCCCTGCCCGGCGATGTCCGGTGCCGAGCCGTGCACCGGCTCGAACATGGAGGGGTACGCCCCCTCGGGGTTGATGCAGCCGCTGGCGGCCAACCCGATCCCACCGGTGACCGCGGCGGCGATGTCGGTGAGGATGTCGCCGAACAGGTTGTCGGTGACCACCACGTCGTAGCGCTGCGGCTGGGTGACCAGGAACATCGCGGCCGCGTCGACGTGCTGGTACTCGGTGGCGACGTCCGGGTGCTCGGCGGCGACCGCGTCGAAGGCCCGCGACCAGAGCGACCCGGCGTGGGTGAGCACGTTGGTCTTGTGCACCAGGGTCACCTTGCGCCGCTCCCGGCGGCTGGCCCGGGCGAACGCGTCGCGGATCACCCGCTCCACGCCGTGCCGCGTGTTCAGGCTCTCTTCGGTGGCGACCTCGGCGGGCGTGTCGCGGTGCAGCGAGCCGCCCGCGCCGGCGTAGAGCCCCTCGGTGCCCTCACGCACCACCACGAGGTCGACCTCGCCCGGCTTCACGTTGCCCAACGGGCCGGCGACCCCGGGCCAGAGCCGGGACGGGCGCAGGTTGACGTACTGGTCGAAGGCGAACCGGAGCTTGAGCAGCAGCCCCCGCTCCAGCACCCCCGGCGGGACCGTCGGGTCACCGACCGCCCCCAGCAGGATCGCGTCGTGGCCGGCCAGCTCCGCCAGCACCGAGTCGGGCAGCACCTCTCCGGTACGGTGCCAGCGGGCCGCGCCGAGGTCGTACTCGGTGGCCTGCACGCCGGGCAGCACGGCGTCGAGGACCTTGCGGGCCTGCGCGACCACCTCGGGCCCGATGCCGTCCCCGGCCACCACCGCGATCCGCGCCACGCCCGCACTCCTTCGTTCGACTGCACCGTCGCCGCAACGGTACGTCGCTGTCCCGACTCCCGGTACGCCGCTTCCACGATATGGGAAAGCCTTATTACACAGCACCCTCTCAGGCGGGACTCATGTGGCGGTCATCTCCGCTGCCTACGGTGGGGGTCAGCGGGTCACGGGGGCCCGCGACCGGGGATCGCCGACGACGCGACTCCAACTGCGAGGGGGCAGGTGCCATGCGCATCGACGAGCAGCCGCGGACCCGCTGGCCGGACCCGTCAGCGTTCCGGAACCGCCGGCCGGACCTCCGGCTCGGCAGCCGGCGGCATCGAATCGACCCGGCGGGCGCCAGTCAGGGCCGGATCGCGGTGCAACACACCGTGCGCACCCCGACCGCCGAATACACCATGCTGCTCAACGCCCCCGAGTGGCTCGGCCGCCGGGGCGTCGGCGAGGCACTGCGGGACAGCGTCGCGGAGCTGCGCGCCATCGACCTCACCTACGGCCCGAACCGGCCGGAGAGCCTGGTCTCCAGGCTGCGCCGGGGCGAGATCAGTCCCGAGTCGTACCCCCCGCTGGCCGACCTGGTGGACCGCTGCACGGCGATGCGCGCCGCCACCGACGGGTGGTTCGACGCCTGGGCGGTGCCCGGCGGCTTCGACCCGGGCGGCCTGCTCGGCGGCTGGGCGGTGGAGCGCGCGGCGGCCCGCCTGCGCGCCGCGGGCATCCACGACTACGCCGTGCTCACCGGCGCCGACCTGGTGGTCCGCGGCCGCGCGCCGCACGGCGGGCCGTGGCGGGTGGCGGTGCACCACCCGACCGCACCCGAACGCGCCCCGCTGGTGCTGGAGATGACCGCCGGCGCCGTCGGCACCTCCGGCGTGACCGGACGACAGGGGCACGTGGTGGACCCGCACACCGGTGAGCCGGCCAACCAGCTCGTCGCCGCCACGGTCGTCGGCCCCGACCTGGCGGTCGCCGACGCCTACGCCACCGCCCTCTACGCCGCCGGCCCCACCGGCCTGGCCTGGTTCCGCGGCGGCTCCGACTACCGCGCGCTCTTCGCCCACCGGCGCTGAACGGAACGTCGCCACACCGAGCCCGTCTCCCCGCGGTGCTCCGGCCCGATTCGCACCTCGGTCGCCCCACAGTCGGCCGGTCGGGCTGCGATCGGCCCCCACAGCCTCGGCAACGGCCGTGGGGGCCGGTCAGCGACGAGTGCGCGTGGCTCGCACAATCGAGGGGTGCGGACCGGTCGGGCCGGGACGTCGACCGCGCCACCCGAAGACGGGCCGACGCCGCGAACTCGGCCAGTGACCGCAGTCGGTACGCTAGCGAATCGACGCAACTCGACGCAAGAGTCTCCACACCGGACCGTCGCGACCGGAGCGTGGCAGATCAGTGATTGGCCTGCGGCGAGGCAGTTTCGACATGGTGAACGACGGATGGCACGCTGTCCGCCGTGAGTTTCGATCTGAGCGTGTGGGCCCTGGAGGACGGGGCGACGCCCGAGGACGTGCGGGCCGCGGTCGAGGGTTGCCGGCAGGGGCGGCACGTGGACCGTTACCCGGACCCCCGAGTGGTGTCCTTCTACCGGGCGATCACCGCCTCCTACCCGGACCGGCACCCCGGCCCGGACAGCCCGTGGGCGGTGGCGCCGCTGCACGCCGCCCACGACCATGTCGAGCTGAACCTGCACCCGACCTGCGCGGACCAGGTGCTGCTGGACATCGAGCGGCTGGCCGGCGAGCACGGGCTGATGCTCTTCGACCCGCAGGACGGCTCGGTCTATCCGCCCCCGGCCCGGCTGCCCGGCTGACCCGTCGGGCGGCTGGACACCCGACCCCGGGTGCGACGAGGGGCCCAGCGGTCGCCGGGCCCCTCGTGGTGCTGCCGTGACTACTCGTCGCGCAGGTCCGCCGCGCTGGCCGCCGTCGCGCCGATCGAGTCGGCCGCCGAGGTGAGCAGGTCCGCGCCGAGCGCCTGGTCGACGGTGAGCGTCATCAGCGTCTCGCCACCCGCCTCGCGCCGGGCCACCTGCATGGCGGCGATGTTGATGCCCGCACCGCCGAGCAGGGTGCCGACGGTGCCGACGACACCGGGCCGGTCCGCGTAGCGCAGGAAGAGCAGGATGCCCTCCGCGCCGATCTCCACATCGAAGCCGTCCACCTCGGTCAGCTTGAGAACCTCCCGGGCGCCGGAGTGGGTGACCGTGCCGGAGACGCTCACCGTCCGCCCGTCCGGCAGCGCGCCACGCACCGTGACCAGGGTGGGCTGCTCCGCCGTCTCGGCCAGATTGGCCAGGGTGACCTCGACGCCGCGCTCGGCGGCCAGGTGCGGGGCGTTGACGTAGGTGACCTGCTCCTCGACGACCGAGCTGAACAGGCCCTTGGTGGCCGCGAGCTTGAGCACCGACACGTCGTGGGTGACGATCTCGCCGCGGACCTCGACCGTGACGCTGGCGGCGACCCCGCCGGCGACCGCGGTGAACGCGCGGCCGAGCTTCTCGGCCAGCGGGAGCAGCGGCCGCACGTCCTCGGCGACCACGCCACCGGCCTGCACGTTGACCGCGTCCGGGACGAACTCGCCCTGCAACGCCAGCTTCACGCTCCGGGCCACCGCCAGGCCGGCCTTGTCCTGCGCCTCGTGCGTGGAGGCGCCCAGGTGCGGGGTGGCCACCACGTTGTCGAAGGCGAACAGCGGCGAGGAGGTGCAGGGCTCCTTGGAGTAGACGTCGACGCCGGCGCCCGCGACGCGACCCTCGGCGATGGCGTCCGCGAGCGCCTGCTCGTCGACCAGACCACCACGGGCGGCGTTGACGATGCGCACGCCCGGCTTGACGATCGCCAGCTCCTTCTCACCGATCAGGCCCACCGTCTCGGGGGTCTTCGGCAGGTGGATCGAGATGAAGTCGCTCTCCCGCAGCAGCTCCTCCAGCCCGACCAGGCGCACGCCGAGCTGCGCCGCCCGGGCCGGCTGGATGTACGGGTCGTACGCGATCAACCGGGTGCCGAACGCGGCGATGCGCTGCGCGAAGAGCACCCCGATCCGGCCGAGCCCGACCACGCCGACGGTCTTGCCCTGCACCTCGACGCCGGTGTACTTCGACCGCTTCCACTCCCCCGCCTTGAGCGCGGAACTGGCGCTCGCGGTGTTGCGGGCCACGGCGAGGAGCAGCGCGACGGCCTGCTCCGCGGCGGAGACGATGTTCGAGGTGGGCGCGTTGACGACCATGACGCCCCGCGCGGTGGCGGCCGGCACCTCGACGTTGTCCAGCCCGACGCCCGCCCGGGCGACCACCTTGAGTCGCGGCGCGGCGGCGACCGCCTCGGCGTCGATCTGGGTCGCGCTGCGCACGATGACGGCGTCGGCCTCGGAGAGCGCCGAGAGCAGGGCCGGACGGTCGGTGCCGTCGACGTGACGGACGTCGAAGTCGTGGGCGAGCACCTCGATGGCGGCGGGGGCGAGTTCTTCGGCGATCAGTACGACAGGATTCATCGGTCCTCGTAGAGGTCGTGTTTGCGATCGGCGCGGGCGGCAGGGCGCCGCACTGCGCCTGCGCTGATCCGTGCCGTGGCCGTCAGGTGCCGGCTGCGCACCTACCCGCGATCGTAGGGGCCCTGCTGGTCGGCATGTTCCGGTCTTCGGGGTGAGGGCCCTCACACGCCGGGCCGGACGATGGACATCACCCGTTCACCCGACCGTCATCGTTGCCCAGGCCAGAGGCGTGCGAAGGCAAGGGCGCTCTGGGGGCGCCGCTGCGAGCCACTGGTCCGGCGGCGTCGCGTCGCCGGCGGCCCACCCGCTACCTGGCCCCACCTGCTGCCGGGCCCGGCGGGTCGCACACTCTTGAGGGTGATACCTGTGAGTCATATCTATGACTCACAGGTATCAGCTCAACAGACATGTCACCGGCGCTGGTCTGGTCACGCGGCTGACCCACGTCGATCTCCGCCGCATCGGCGAAAGCTGGCCGAGGCGTTGGTCACCCGGCCCCAGCAAGTGACGAGATGGACGTGCGGGATCGTCCGGCCTCGTCTGGGACGGCCGGACGATCCCGCGTCGACGTCAGGCCGTCTCGGTGATCGGACGGTCGACCCAGCTCATCATGCCGCGCAGCTTCCGGCCGGTCTCCTCGATCGGGTGCGCCGCACCCTCGGACTGCCACTTGGTGAAGTTGGGCCGGCCCGCCTCGTCCTCGGCAACCCACTCACGGGCGAACTCGCCGGACTGGATCTCCCCGAGAATCTTGCGCATCTCGTCCTTGACCCGGGAGTCGATGATCCGTGGGCCACGCGAGAGGTCGCCGTACTCGGCGGTGTCGGAGATGCTGTACCGCATCTTCGCGATGCCGCCCTCGTACATCAGGTCGACGATCAGCTTCAGCTCGTGCAGGCACTCGAAGTAGGCCACCTCGGGGGCGTAGCCCGCCTCGGTGAGCACCTCGAAACCGGTCTGCACCAGCGCCGCCGCGCCCCCGCAGAGCACCGCCTGCTCGCCGAAGAGGTCGGTCTCGGTCTCCTCGGTGAAGGTGGTCCGGATCGCGCCGGCCCGGGTGCCGCCGATCCCCTTGGCGTACGCGAGGGCGAGCGCCAGCGCGTTGCCACTGGCGTCCTGCTCGACGGCGACCAGACAGGGCACGCCCTTGCCGTCGGCGTACTGGCGGCGGACCAGGTGGCCGGGGCCCTTCGGGGCGACCATCGCCACGTCCACCTCGGCCGGCGGCTTGATCAGCCCGTACCGGATGTTGAAGCCGTGGCCGAAGAAGATCGCCTTGCCCGGGGCGAGGTGCGGGGCGATCGACTCGGTGTACAGGGCGCGCTGGGCGGTGTCCGGCGCGAGCACCATGATCACATCGGCCTCGGCGGCGGCCTGCGCCGGCGTGACGACCCGCAGGCCCTGCTCCTCGGCCTTGGGACGGCTCTTCGAGCCCTCCGGCAGACCGATCACCACGTCGACGCCGGAGTCGCGCAGCGACAGCGCGTGGGCGTGGCCCTGGCTGCCGTACCCGATCACCGCGACCTTCTTGGCCTGGATCAGGCCGAGGTCGGCATCGTCGTCGTAGTACACCTCAACGCTCATGAGACTTCCCTTTCGTACGACGGCCCGGGCGGCCCGTCGTGGTCTGTGCGGATGGGTCAGGCGGCCCGCAGCGCGGGACCGGCGGTGATCGAACGCGAGCCGCGCCCGATCGCCACCAGCCCGGACTGGACCATTTCCTTGATGCCGAAGGGCTCGAGGTCGCGCAGCAGCGCGTCGAGCTTGTCCGGGGTGCCGGTGGCCTCGATGGTCAGCGTGTCCGGTGCCACGTCGACCACCCGGGCGCGGAACAGGTTGACCGTCTCCAGGACCTGCGTCCGCGCGGACCGGTCGGCGCGGACCTTCACCAGCAGCAACTCCCGGGCAACCGAGACCTGCGGATCCAGCTCGACGATCTTGAGTACGTTCACGAGCTTGTTGAGCTGCTTGGTGACCTGCTCCAGCGGGGACGACTCCGCGTTGACCACGATGGTGATCCGGGAGACGTCCGGGTTCTCGGTCTCACCCACGGCGAGGCTGTCGATGTTGAAGCCACGCCGGGAGAACAGGCCGGAGACCCGGGCGAGCACGCCGGGCTTGTTCTCCACCAGCACGGACAGGGTGTGCATGGTCATTAGATGTCATCCTCGTCGAAGGCCGGGCGGACGCCGCGGGCGAACATGATCTCGTCATTGCTGGTGCCGGCGGCGACCATCGGCCAGACCATGGCGTCCTTGCCGACCACGAAGTCGATCACCACCGGAGCGTCGTTGATCTCCATGGCGGCGGCGATGGTCTTGTCCACGTCATCGGCGTTCTCGCAGCGCAGCCCGACGCAGCCGAGCGCCTCGGCGAGCTTCACGAAGTCGGGGATGCGGTGCTTGTGGGTGCCGAGGTCGGTGTTGGAGTAGCGCTCGTTGTAGAACAGCGTCTGCCACTGGCGCACCATGCCGAGGTTGCCGTTGTTGATCACGGCGATCTTGACCGGGATGCCCTCCAGCGCGCAGGTGGCCAGCTCCTGGTTCGTCATCTGGAAGCAGCCGTCACCGTCCACCGCCCAGACCACCGTGTCCGGCTTGCCGACCTTGGCGCCCATCGCCGCCGGCACCGCGTAGCCCATCGTGCCGAGCCCGCCGGAGTTCAACCAGGTGTGCGGCTTCTCGTAGGAGATGAACTGCGACGCCCACATCTGGTGCTGGCCCACCCCGGCCACGTAGATCGCCTCCGGGCCGGCGATCTCGCCCAGCCGCTTGATCACGTACTGCGGAGAGAGCGTGCCGTCGGCCGGCTCGTCGTAGCCCAGCGGGTAGCGGTTGCGCAGGTCGTCGAGCTGGGTCCACCAGTCACCCAGGTCGCTGCCGTGCCCGGCCGACCGCTCGACGGTCACCGCCGCGATCAGCTCGTCGATGACGTGCTGGGCGTCGCCGACGATGGGCACGTCCGCGTGCCGGTTCTTGCCGATCTCCGCGGGGTCGATGTCGGCGTGCACGACCGTCGCGTCCGGGGCGAACGAGTCCAGCTTGCCGGTGACCCGGTCGTCGAACCGGGCGCCCAGCGCGACGATCAGATCCGCCTTCTGCAGGCCGTAGACCGCGGCGACGGTGCCGTGCATGCCGGGCATCCCCAGGTGCTGCGGGTGCGAGTCGGGGAACGCGCCGAGCGCCATCAGCGTGGTGACCACCGGGATGCCGGTCAGCTCGGCCAGCCGGCGCAGCCCCTCGGTGGCTCCGGCCTTGAGCACCCCGCCACCCACGTAGAGCACCGGCCGGCGGGCGCCGGCCATCAGCCGGGCCGCCTCCCGGATCTGCTTGCCGTGCGGGTGCAGCGTGGGCCGGTAACCGGGCAGGTCCAGGGTGGGCGGCCAGGCGAAGGTGGTCGACGCCTGGAGCACGTCCTTGGGGATGTCGACCAGCACCGGGCCGGGCCGGCCGGTGCTGGCCAGGTGGAACGCCTCGGCCAGCACCCGCGGGATCTCCTCGGGCGTCTGCACGAGGAAGTTGTGCTTGGTGATCGGCAGGGTGATGCCCTGGATGTCCGCCTCCTGGAAGGCGTCGGTGCCGATCGACGGGCGGGCCACCTGGCCGGTGATCGCCACCATCGCCACCGAGTCCATGTACGCGTCGGCGATCGGGGTGACCAGGTTGGTCGCGCCCGGGCCGGAGGTGGCGATGCAGACGCCCACCTTGCCGGTGGCCTGCGCGTATCCGGTCGCGGCGTGACCCGCGCCCTGCTCGTGGCGGACCAGGATGTGCCGGACGGTGGAGTCGTAGAGCGGGTCGTACGCCGGCAGGATCGCCCCGCCCGGGATGCCGAAGACGACGTCGACGCCGAGCGCCTCCAGGGACCGCACGAGCGAACCGGCGCCGGAGACCTGCGCCGGAGCGGGTGTCCGTACCGCCGGAACGGCCGGGGTGGCAGCGCCGCGCGCGGCGGTGGAGTCGACGTCGCCGGCCGGCTCGGTGGTCGCACGGGCGCGCCGGGCGGTGTGGGCGAGGGTCTCTGGCGTGGGTCTCGTCATGGCGGTTCTGGCCTTCGGCTGGAATGGCTGGGGCTTGTCAAGCGAAGCGACGCGGGCGGGGCCCGCCCCGACAGGTTCCGATGGCAATAAAAACGGCCCTCGTGCAGATGCACGGGGCCAGCGCACTCTCGATGAGGGAGAGTGCGCTCAGGTAAGTACTCGCAGCGACCGGTACGACGACATGCGGCTAAGCCTGACGCATCTCACGCGATGAGTCAACTGATCCCACATGTTGGTTAACGGAGCGCGGCGCGTCGGGCGGCGACGCGCCCTCGGCCACCGGGATGACCTGCCCGGACCCGCCCGGAACCCGGCGTGGCGTGGGCAGCGGGGCGGGACGCGCGCCCGGCGAGGTGGCCGCCTCCAACATCGCCTCCAGGTGCTCGGCCGGCACGCCCCAGCCGAAGAGCGCGCCCTGGCCGAACCGGCAACCGGCAGCCACCACCGCGGCCAGCTCGGTGGGGGTGGTGACCCCCTCGGCGATCACCTCCAGCCCCAGCTGGTGGCCCAGTCGCATGACGATGTCGACCATCGGCGCGAACGCCGGACCGTCCGCGCCGACCGGGCGGACCGGCTCGTGCTCGGCTACCAGGCTGTGGTCGATCTTCAGGATGTCGATCGGCAGCCGGCGCAGTTGCCCCAGTGACGAGTAGCCGGCGCCGAAATCGTCCAGCGCGATCCGTACGCCGGTCAGCCGCAGCGCGGTCAGCCGCCGGATCAGCTCGTCCAGGTCGGTGGCGACCGCGTGCTCGGTGACCTCCAGCACCAGCCGCTGCGGCGGCACGTGGTGGGCGCGCAGCGCCTCGGCGACCTGGACCACGTACTCCGGGGCGTGCAGCTCGCGCGGGGAGACGTTCACCGAGACCCAGACGTCGTGCCCGTCGGCCAGCCAGCGGGAGAGCTGGTAGCAGGCCTGGTGCAGCACCCAGGCGCCGAGGGTGGCGATCATGCCGCACTCCTCGGCCAGCGGGATGAACTCGTCCGGGCGGACGTTACCCAGCTCGGGGTGGTGCCAGCGGAGCAGCGCCTCGGCGCCGACCGGCCGCACCGACGGCAGCGAGGCCACCGGCTGGAAGGCCAGCCGCAGCTCGTCGCGGTCGATGGCGCCGCGCAGCTCGTGCTCCAGCGTGGTGCGCCGGCGCAGCAGCTGGTCGTACGTGGCGTCGTAGCGCTCGATCCGGTTCTTGCCGCGCTGCTTGGCGTAGCGCAGCGCAAGGTCGGCGTGGCGCAGCAGCAACTCCACGTCCGGCTCGCCGGCCCACCCGGCCACCCCGATGCTCACCGACAGGAAGACGGGCCCTTCCGGCTGGTCGTACGGCCGGTTGAGCACTCCGAGCAGCCGCTCGGCGACCCGATCCGCGTCGGCGGGCCGCCCCGCCATGAGCACGGCGAACTCGTCGCCGCCGAGCCGGGCCGCCACGTCGCCGGGACGCAGGTTGCCGCGCAGCCGCCGACCCACCTCGGCCAGCACGGCGTCGCCCACGTCGTGGCCGCGCATGTCGTTGACGTTCTTGAAGCCGTCCAGGTCCAGACCGAGCAGCACACACGGGGCGCCCGCCGCCGCGCTGTCGTGCAGCGCGCGCAGCAGCCCGCGCCGGTTGGCCAACGCGGTCAGCGGGTCGGTGTGCGCCAGCTCGCGGAAGTGCGCCTCCCGCTCGGCCAGCCGGTCGGCGTAGTTGCGGACGTCCTTGAGGGTCAGGTACTGCCGGGCCACCAGGGCGAAGCCCTCCACGCTGCCGGCGACGATGCCCGCCGCGGTGAACCGGCCGTCCTGGAGGAGGTGGTACATCGCCGAGGCGGCCATCGCCAGCATCGGGGCGATCGCGTACTCGCCGTCGCGACCGATCAGGTCCAGGTCGACCTGCCCCGGCCGGTCGGCGCGGTGCACCGCGAGCGCGACGGTCAGCAGACCGGCGGCGAGCACCGCCGCGCCGGTCAGCGCCATGCTCGGGCCGGCCTGGCAGAGCCCGGCGGCGAGACCCAGCCCGCCGCAGGTCACCGCGCTGATGCCGGCGCCGAGTGCGGCCAGCCGCCGACGGGGGGCGGCGGCCCGGAAGACGACGATCACGCAGAGCCCGGCGCTGAGCGCGGCGCTCACCGTGGCCAGCAGGATCGCCGGGCAGGCCATCGGGGTGGCTGCGCCGAGCAGCCGGGTCGGCTCGGAGAAGAGCACCCAGCCGACGAACCACAGCGCCGCGGCCATGATCAACCCGTCCAGGGCGAGCCGGGCGGTCCCCGCCGCCGTCGCGGCCAGACCGGGCAGCCGGAGCAGGCCGGCGGCGAAGGCCAGCCCGCTCACCGCCGTGCCGATCGCCACCGCGGTGGCCCACCCGGTGCGCTGCCCCTGCTCGTGCGCCCAGTGCTCGCCGATGGCGAGCGTCGTCCCCACCCCGACCAGGAGGCTGAGCAGGGCGGCACCGGCAGCGGCCACGAGCAGCACGTGCGCCGGCCGACGGGGCCCGGTGCGCCGCCGGGCGACCACGGTCAGCAGTGCGGCGGCGGCAGCGGCGACGAGCCCACTCAGCGCCGCCACAGCGACCATGCCCGGGGGGAAGTGCACGCACTCAAGAGTGCCGGATGCGCGCTCGCCGTGGGGACCTGGTGTGCATCTGTTGGGACACGGCGCCCGCTGCGGACAGCCGACGCGCCGGCGGTGTCATGCTGGTACGCATGCCTGAGCTGCGGTCGAGGACCTCCACACACGGTCGGACGATGGCCGGCGCCCGGGCCCTCTGGCGGGCCACCGGGATGACCGACGACGATTTCGGCAAGCCGATCGTCGCCATCGCCAACAGTTTCACCCAGTTCGTGCCGGGTCACGTACACCTCAAGGACATGGGCGGCCTCGTCGCCGACGCGGTGGCCGAGGCCGGCGGGGTGGGGCGGGAGTTCAACACCATCGCGGTCGACGACGGCATCGCGATGGGCCACGGCGGCATGCTCTACTCGCTGCCCAGCCGCGAGCTGATCGCCGACGCGGTCGAGTACATGGTCAACGCGCACTGCGCGGACGCCCTGGTCTGCATCTCCAACTGCGACAAGATCACCCCCGGCATGCTGCTGGCCGCGCTGCGGCTCAACATCCCGACCGTCTTCGTCTCCGGTGGCCCGATGGAGGCCGGCAAGACGATGGCGATCGAAGGCGTCGTGCACAGCAAGATCGACCTTATCGACGCGATGATCGCCTCCTCCAACGAGGCGGTCACCGACGAGCAGCTCGGCGAGATCGAGCGCTCCGCCTGCCCCACCTGCGGCTCCTGCTCCGGCATGTTCACCGCCAACTCGATGAACTGCCTCACCGAGGCGATCGGGCTGGCGCTGCCCGGCAACGGCTCGACGCTCGCCACCCACGCCGCGCGCCGGTCGCTCTTCGTCGAGGCCGGCCGCACCGTCGTGGAAATCGCCAAGCGCTGGTACGACGGCGACGACGACTCGGTGCTACCCCGCACGGTCGCCTCCAAGGCGGCGTTCGAGAACGCGGTCGCCCTGGACGTGGCGATGGGCGGCTCCACCAACACGGTGCTGCACCTGCTCGCCGCCGCCCGCGAGGCGGAGCTGGACTTCGGCGTCGCCGACATCGACGCGATCTCCCGGCGGGTGCCCTGCCTGGCCAAGGTCGCGCCGAACTCACCGAATTACCACATGGAGGACGTGCACCGGGCCGGCGGCATCCCGGCGATCCTCGGCGAACTGGACCGGGCCGGGCAGCTCAACCGGGACGTGCACGCCGTGCACTCACCCTCGCTGGCGCAGTGGCTGACCGACTGGGACGTGCGCGGCGGATCGCCGACGCCGACGGCGGTCGAGCTGTTCCACGCCGCGCCGGGCGGGGTGCGCACCACCGAGCCGTTCTCCACCACCAACCGCTGGTCGTCGCTGGACACCGACGCGGCCGGCGGCTGCATCCGGGACCGCGAGCACGCGTACTCCGCCGACGGCGGGCTGGCCATCCTGCACGGCAACCTGGCACCGGAGGGCTGCGTGGTGAAGACCGCCGGCGTTCCGGACGACTGCCTGACCTTCCGCGGCCCGGCGAAGGTCTACGAGTCCCAGGACGACGCGGTTACGGCGATCCTGGCCAAGCAGGTGGTCGCCGGGGACGTGGTGGTGATCCGGTACGAGGGGCCCAAGGGCGGCCCCGGCATGCAGGAGATGCTCTACCCGACCTCGTTCCTCAAGGGCCGCGGGCTGGGCCGTTCCTGCGCGCTGCTCACCGACGGCCGCTTCTCCGGCGGCACCTCCGGCCTCTCCATCGGGCACGTCTCCCCCGAGGCGGCCTCCGGCGGGCTGATCGCCCTGGTCCGCGAGGGTGACGAGATCGTCATCGACATCCCGGGCCGGTCCATCGAGCTGAACGTGCCGTCCGACGAACTGGAGGCGCGACGGGTGGCCGAGGAGAAGCGCGACAAGCCGTACACCCCGACCGACCGGCAGCGGCCGGTGTCGGCGGCGCTGCGGGCGTACGCCTCGATGGCCACCTCGGCCAGCGACGGCGCCTACCGCCGCGTCCCGGAGTAGGCCTCGGGTCCCGGAGTAGGCCTCGGGTCTCAGTAGGCGAGAAGGGCGATGAGCAGCGAGGACAATCCGCCGACCAGGAGCACCACGCCGGTGCCGAGCCCGACCACGGCACTCACCGTCATCGCGCGGGCCCGGGCGACCGGGACCGCCGCGACGGCCACCACGGTGACCAGCGCGGCGACGACATGGATCAGCGGGTAGTCGAGCAGCGCCGCGACCGGGAAGAGATGCAGGCCCACGACGAGGGCGACCCAGGGGGCGCTCAGCTCACGGCGCCGTAGCAGGGCCAGCAACCCGACGCCGAGGGCGGCAACGCCAAATTCGATGCCGACGACGATGCCGAAGGTACGGCCGGTGTCGTCGTCGAAGACCGTGCCGTCCGACCAGTGACGCCAGCCGAGGAGAGCCCCGGCGGCAGCCGTGAGCAGCGAGAGAACCGAACCGGCGATCAGCACCGACCGCCACCGCTTCGGGGGCGCCTCCTGCGCCCAGCCGAACCAGCTGGAGGCGAAGAAGCCGAAGACGAACGCCGTCACCGCCGCGTCTCGAACATGTTCGGTGATCATCCGGCAGCATGTTACCTATCCGGTGGCGAGGTTGATGGCCACGCCGATCGGGACCGACGCCGCCAGCCCCGCGACCAACCACCACAGCTGCTCCCGGCGGGCGTGCCGCTGCGCCGACTGGAGCACGCCCTGGATCTCGGTCAGGGTGTTCGCCACCATCGTCAGGTCGTTGGCGCCCCGGGCCGGCTCGTCCGTGACCGACCGCCGCATTCCGTACTGGCGGAGCCGGCTGGTCGTCGACAACGTCAGCTGATGCCTGCGGACCCGCCGCGAGGCCAACACCAGCGACTCGGAATCCTCCAGGTCGTTGACGACGCCGCCGTAGCCACCGGGATCGTCGACGGCATCGGGTACGCCAACTCGGTGTAACTGCGACCAGCGCCGCCTCCGCCGGGCCTCCCACCACCACAGAACCCCGCCGCTGGCGAGCAGGACGAGGTTGGCGACGATCGGGACGATCGCCCACCAGCCGGTGACGAGGAAACCGACGGCGCCGACGGGGATCGACGTCAGGATGAGTGCCTTCGCCGCCGCTGTGCCGCTGGTCCCCCACATGCCTGTCATTGAAACGGTCCCGCCCGGCCGCCGCGACCCCTGCTATCCGGAACGCGACAGCGGCGGCCATCGGACGTCCCGGCGCGGTCGGCTGGTGTAGACAACCAGACGACGTCAATGACACATGGCTGACGAAGACGCAGTCGTCTGCGCGACAGAACTTGCCCGCAGACGACTCTCTAGCTGGTTTAGGGAGCCCCGACCAGCCGGCCATTGAAATCCCAGGGCTGCAAGGTTGGCTCGACGTGACGGTCAGCCAACTCTTCCTGATCGGTTGTGCCCCTGCAAGGACCCTGTTTCCGAACAGAAGACCGGTAACTTCTCGTAGAACTACCGCTACAAGGAGTTCTGGATGTCAGAGGAAACCTGGCTCTCCGCCCGCCTGATTCCCACGTCCGGCATTAACGGAGCGGAGGAACAGGAACGCCGGGCAACATCGGCTGTCCTAGCGGTCATGAGCGCAGTGCGGGAGTTTGGGCGTGTACTGACTCAGTCCGTCGGAGCACCGGCCGGAACCGTGCAGACGTTCATCGAGGTTCCCTTCAAGCTCGGTAACCAGCAGCTGTTTCCCGACGGCCTCATCCGCGTGAGCCGCGGTCAACGTCAGTGGACGGCCCTGGTGGAAGTCAAAACGGGTAGCAACCAGTTGCAGACCGAGCAGCTTGAGGCATACCTCGATGTTGCACGAGAACATGGCTTCGACGCCCTCATCACCATCTCGAACGAGATCGCTGCGATGGCGGGCCAGCACCCGACAGTGATCGACAGGCGGAAGCTCAAGAAGGTCACCTTGTTCCACCTCCCGTGGACCGAGATCCTCACGCAGGCGGTCATTCAGAAGGAGTACCGCGGGGTAGCCGACCCAGACCAGGCGTGGATTCTCGGCGAGCTGATCCGGTACCTGGAGCATCCGCGCTCGGGCGCGATGGAGTTCAGTGACATGGGGCCGGCGTGGGTGCCGGTCCGGGAAGCGGTAGCTGCTGGCACGCTACGAGCCACCGACGGCAGTGCCCACGCCATAGCCGGGCGGTTCGATGCCTTACTGCGCTATGCATGTCTGCGCCTGGGCAGGCGGCTCGGCACCGAGGTGACCCCCGCCCTGAGCCGCCGCGACCTCGCCGACCCGGCCTCACGAACACAGTCCCTCGTCGGCCAACTGACCTCGACCGGGACGCTGACCGGGGGGATCAAGATCCCCGGTTCGATCGGGCCGCTGCACATTACCGCTGACCTACGCGCAGGCCAGGTCACCTGCCACGTGGACATCGACGCACCACGCACCGGAAAGTCGACTACGAGAATCAACTGGCTGGTACGACAACTGAAGGACGCGCCGGACACCACCCGCATCGAGGCCTTCGCCATGCATGCCCGCGGCGGCACTGCCGACCTGCTCCGGGCGGTTCGGGAGGATCCTGCGATCCTGATCGGCGACCCCGGGCGGGAGTTGCGCGCCTTCCGGATCGCCCGGAGCACGACCGCCGGCACCAAACGTGGCAGTGGTCGGGGAGCGTTCATCGACTCGGTCCTGAACGCCGTTGACGACTTCTACGAACAGGTCATCCAGAACCTCAAACCCTGGATGCCGGCGCCACCACGGCTTCGTTCCCCTGAGGACGTCCAACCTGTGCAACCGGTCGCGGCGAGCCTGGTCTCGACAGCGATCTCTTCTCAGGACAGCCCAGAATTCACCGTACCTGGGATGCAGGAAATCGCTGACGGCCAGCATGGTCCACCAAGCGAGACATAGAGCCCAGGTGCAAAGCAGACGAATAGCGCTGCCGCATCCTGGCGCGCCATGTCGGCGCGCGGTCCCCGTGAAGCGTGATACCTCAGAGGCATAAAAATACCTCTGAGGTATCACGCTCATCCGACCGCTGGCCCCGGCGGAGCGACCGGCGGTCGCGAGCGCCTGGGGGGACGCTAGGGCGACGCGACGTCGTTGACGCAGCGCAGCACTGGGCGGGTGGTCAACGCCACCGGGTCCAACGCGGCGTCGGCGCGCACGGTGAGGGTGACCGACTCGCCCGGCAGCAGGGTGACCAGCGCATCGTCCACGGAGGCCGTCGGCTCCAGCCGGTCCGGAAAGAGGGTCAGGTCGCGCAGCACCGTGCGGGCGGTGACCCGGACCCGCTGCCCGCCGTCGACCGGCTCGACCGTCGCGTCCCAGGCCGCCGCCGGCCAGTCGACGTCGCGGTCCTCGGCGAAGAACCAGAGCGCCCGATCGGCGCTCTGCCCCGCCTCGGCGACCAGCAGCTCCCGCCGCTCCTCCTCCGGCTGGGCCAGCTCCGCCGGCAGCGCCAGCGTCACCGCCGAGTACGCGGGGACGTCCAGCTCCATCGTGGTCTTCGCCCGGGGCTCACCGGCGAGGGTCAGCCGGGTCACCGAGGTCGACGTCCGCCAGGGCGTGCCGCCGTCGTTGACCGCGACGAGCGCCAGACCGACGTCGCGGGGCTGGACGGTGAGCAGCCGGTCGGCGTACGCGTGGCGCAGCGCGTACCACAGCGGTTTACGCCGACCGTCACCGTCAACGGCCGACCAGGAGGTGACCGGCCAGCAGTCGTTGAGCTGCCAGACGATGGTGCCGGCGCAGACGTCCCGGTACGAGCGGAAGTGCTCCACCCCGAGCTGGATCGCCCGGGCCTGGTTGAGCTGCGTCAGGTAGTGCCAGTCGTCGAAGTCGGCCGGGGCGGGCAGGTGCGCGTCCAGGCCCCGCTGGAGCTTCGCGTCGCCGCCGGCCGCCTTCTGGTGGTGCGCCATGCCCGGTGAGTCGTGGGCGAGGGGTTCGTCGCTCAGCGCCCGGCGCAGGGTGGCGTACGCCGGCGGCGCCTGGTAGCCGAACTCGGCGACGAAGCGCGGCACGTACTCGCGGTACTTGGCGTAGTCGTCGGTGTTCCACACGTCCCAGATGTGTGTGGTGCCGTGCGCCGGGTCGTTGGGGTGGATCTCCTCGGTGCCCGACCAGGGGCTGCCCGGCCAGTACGGGCGGGTCGGGTCCAGCTCACCGACGATGCGGGGCAGCACGTCCAGGTAGTAGCCGCGCCCCCAGGTGCGCCCGGCGAGCGGCTCCTGCCAGTCCCAGTCGTGCCACCCCCAGATGTTCTCGTTGTTGCCGGTCCAGAGCACCAGCGACGGGTGGGGCGCCAGCCGGGTGACCTGCTCGGCGGCCTCGGCGGCCACCTCGCTGCCGAACGGCTCCTCCTCCGGGTACGCGGCGCAGGCGAACAGGAAGTCCTGCTGGACCAGCAGCCCCCGCTCGTCGGCGAGGTCGTAGAAGTCCGCCGACTCGTACCGGCCGCCGCCCCAGACCCGCAGCAGGTTGATGTTGGCCGCGGCGGCCTGGTCGAACCGCCCGGCCAGCCGTTCGCGGGTGACGCGGGTGGGGAACGCGTCGTCCGGGATCCAGTTGACCCCCCGCACGAACACCGGAACGTCGTTGACCGACAGCGCGAACGGGGTGCCGTGCTCATCGGGGGTGGTGTCCAGCCGGATCGAGCGGAAGCCGATCCGGCGGGACCAGGTGTCCAGGGTGTCGCCGTCCGGCGCGTGCAGGGTGACGTCCAGCGGGTGGCGCGCCTGCTCCCCGTACCCCCGGGGCCACCACAACGCGGGCTCGCGGACGGCGAGGGTCAGCACCGCCGTGCGCTGCCCGGCGGGAACGACCGCCTCGGCGCGGGCGCCGGCGACGGTGGCCCGGACGGTCAGCGGGACGTCCGCGACCCGCTCGACCTCGACGTGCACCTCGACCCGCCCGTCGCGGCCCTCCATCGTCACCAGCGGGCGGACGGTGGCCAGCCGGGCGGTGGACCAGGCGTGCAGGCCGATGTCCTGCCAGATGCCGGCGGTGACCAGCGTCGGTCCCCAGTCCCAGCCGAAGTTGCAGGCCATCTTGCGGATGAAGTGGAACGGCTCCGGGTAGGCGTTGGGCCGGTCGCCGAGCCGCTCCTGCTGCGCCTCTGCGTACCGGTAGGCCGAGGCGCACGTGACCACCAGGTCGTTGTCGCCGTCGCGCAGCAGCGGGCGGACGTCGAACCGGTAGCCGCGGTGCATGTTCTCGGTGCGGCCGACCTCGACACCGTTGACGGTCAGGGTGGCGACGGTGTCCAGGCCGGCGCAGACCAGGTCGACACGGTCGTGGTCGCCCGGCGGGCGGGAGAAGCTCGTCCGGTAGCTCCAGTCGGTGCGCCCGATCCAGGCCAGCGCCACCTCGTTGTCGTCGAGGTAGGGGTCGGGGATCAGGCCGGCGTCGAGCAGGTCGGTGTGCACGCAGCCGGGCACGGTGGCCGGCACGGAACGGTCGGCGATCTCCGCCGGGACCTGCGCTCCGGGCGCCGCCCGCAGGGTCCAGCCGTCGTGGAGTGCCTGTCGGCTCAAGATTTCACCGCACCTTCCATGATTCCGCGGACGATCTGGCGTCCACCGATGAACAGCATGATCAGCAGAGGGATGGTAGCCACGAACGCGCCGGCGAGCACCCGGCGGTAGATGACGTAGTTGCCGCTGGCCAGGTCGGAGATGGCGACCATCGAGGTCGGGTAGTTGGTGCCGCCGAGGGTGATCAGCGGCCACTGGAAGTCGTTCCAGGTGGACACGAAGGTGAGCAGGCCGAGCACCGCGAGGGCCGGCCGGATCGCCGGGAGGACGATGTTCCAGTAGACGCGCGTCGTCGTGGCGCCGTCCATCCGGGCCGACTCGACCAGCTCGTCGGGGACCGTGTTCAGGATGAACTGCCGCATGTAGAAGACGCCGAACGCGGTGACAAGGCCGGGCACGATGACCGCCAGCAGGGTGCCGTTCCAACCCAGCTTGCCCATCACGATGTACAGCGCGACGACGCCGAGCTGGTTCGGCACGGTGAGGGTGAGCACCACGAACAGCATCAGCCACCGGCTGCCGGCGAAGCGCAGCTTGGCGAAGGCGAACCCGGCCAGCGAGCAGAAGAACAGCATCGCGGCGGTCACCACCGTCGACACGATGACGCTGTTGACCAGCGAGGCGGCGAAGTAGACGTCCTGGAGGGAGAAGACCTCGTCCAGGTTGACCAGGAACCGGTCGCCGGGGATCACCGCGGGCGGGATCTGGGCCAGCGCCTCGTCGTTGCTGGTGGCGATGACGAACATCCAGTACAGCGGAAACGCCGCGAACAGCATGGTGGTGGCCAGCAGCAGGTACGTCCCGATGCCGGCCGGGGTGTCCTGCGGCGCGCGGCCCATCAGGGCGGCCCGCCTGCGGCGGCTCGTGGTGACCGCCGGCGGCGGCGGTGCGGTGTCGACGGCGCTCACCTGGATCGCCCTCCGGAGAGTCGGTTGGTCAACAGCGTGTTGATGCCCGCCACGACCAGGATGATCAGGAAGAGTGCCCAGCTCATGGCGGCCGCGTACCCGAGGTTCAGGTCCTTCCAGCCGACCTTGTAGATCAGCTGGGCGATGGTCTGCCACTCGCCGTTGGGCCCACCGGTGGCGGCCTGGGAGTTGAGGTCGAACAGCATCGGCTCGATGAAGAGCTGGAACCCGCCGATGGTGGAGAGGATGACGGTGAAGACGATCACCGGCTGGATCATCGGCACGGTGATCCGCCAGAGCTGACGCCACGGGCCGGCCCCGTCGACCGCGGCGGCCTCGTAGACGTCGCGCGGGATGGACTGCATGGCGGCCAGGTAGAGCAGGGCGTTGTAGCCGATCCACTTCCAGTTGACCATCGTGGCGATGGCGATCCAGGCGTGCAGCTTGTCGGCCCGCCAGTTGATCGGTTCGTCGCCGCCGATGCCGAACAGGCCGAGCACCCAGTTGGCCATCCCGAAGTCACGGGAGAAGAAGACGCTGAACACCATCGTCGAGGCGACGATCGGGGTGACGTACGGCAGCAGCACGCCCACCCGCCACCAGGTCTGCGCCCGCAGCCGGCGGTTGAGCAGCGAGGCGACGATCAGGGCGAGCAGCAGCTGCGGCACCGACGAGAGCAGGAAGATGCCGAAGGTGTTGTAGAGCGCGTTCCAGAAATCCTCGTCGCCGAAGAGCTGGCGGAAGTTGGCCAGGCCGGCCCAGCCGGTCAGCGTCGGGTCGTCCAGTCGATAGTTGCGCAGCGCGACGACGCCGTTGAAGACGAGCGGAAACAGCCCGAAGACCAGGAAGATCAGGAAGAAGGGCGCGATCAACACGTACGGCATGTAGCGCATGTCGAAGCGGTACAGCCGGTCCCGCCAGCTGGGTCGGCGGTGGTCCGGGTCGGTGCCGTGGCCGTGCCGCCCGGTGGCGGCTCGGCGGCCCGACGACGCGGGCGCGGCGCGGGTGGTGGACATCGGGACACTCCAGGGCCGAAGAGACGGGGTACGCACGCGGGCGGCGCGGGGGCGGCGTGGTGTCCGGCGCGCCCCCGCGCCGACGGCTCAGGAGGTACTGGCCTTCTCGGCTTCCTTGACCGCCTCGGCCCAGGCGGCCTCGGGCTTGAGGGTCTTGTTCTGCACACGGGTCAGCACGTTCTCCACCGCCACCCGGGTCGGGCCGTTCTTCTTGCCCAGGTACTGCGGCGTGAGGCCCTGCGCCATCTTCGGGAAGATCTGCCCGACCGGCGCGTTGCTGAAGAACGGGTTCGTGAAGTCCGCGATCGCCGGGTCGCTGTAGAGGGCCGGCTGCGAGGGCAGGTTGCCGACCTTCTTGAAGATCTCGATCTGCTGCTCCGGCTGCACCAGCCACTCCAGCAGCTTGTACGCCTCATCGACGTGCTTGCTCTGCTTGGGGATGGTCAGGAACGAGCCGCCCCAGTTGCCGCCGCCACCGGGCACCGCGGCGATGTCCCACTTGCCCTGGGTGCCGGGTGCGGTGTCCTTGATGTGCCCGAGCATCCACGCCGGGCAGGCGAGCACCGCGAAGGAGCCGCTGGTGAAGCCCTTGTCCCAGTCGGCCTGGAAGCTGGCCAGGTTAGCGGAGAGGCCGGCCTGGATCGCCTTGATGGTGTAGTCGAAGGCGACCTTCGGACCCTGCTCCATCTGGAGCTGGTCCTGCTCGTTGTAGAAGCCGACCGGCTGCTGGCCGAGGATCGGGTTGAACAGGTTGCTGCCGGCGTCGATGAACTTCTTGTTGGTCTTGCCGGTGTACTGCTGGCCGACCTCGATGAACCTGTCCCAGGTGGGCCAGAGGGCGGAGACCTGGTCGCGCTCGGTGGGCAGCCCGGCGGCCTTGAACAGGTCGGTGCGGTAGCACATGGCCAGGCCACCGGTGTCGGTGCCGAGGCCGATCTGGGTCTTGCCGTCGGCGGAGAGCGACTGCTTCCACTTCCACGGCAGGTACTTGCTCTCGTACGAGCCGGCGCCCTTGTCCAGCAGGTTGACGAACTTGTCCGACTGGCTGCGGAACTGCACCATGAAGCCCTCGTCGATGGCCGCGATGTCCGCCGCGCCGGAACCGGCGACCAGCTTCTTCTGCAGGTCCTCGTGCTGGGCGTTGTACTCGCCGGAGTTCAGCTGGATCTTGACGTTCGGGTTGGCCGCCTCGTACTTCGTCTTGAGGTCCTGGAGGCCGAAGTCACCCCAGAAGTTGATCTTCAGGGTGACCTGACCGTCCGCCGCGTCGGAATCCTGCCCGCTCTTGCCGCTGCACGCGGCGACCAGGGCGAGGCCGACCGTGCCCGCGGTGACCGCGCGGGCCCACCGGGTCCAGGACCGTTTCATGGCATCCTCCGAACAAGTGGGAACGCTCCCGGCATCGAGAGACGTTGACTGAACCGGATAAGTGAGGCCACCGTACGGGCCGGTTCCAGGGGTGTCAACGGCCTGTTTCGGCGGGCTCGTCCGATCAGCCCGGAGGCGTCTGTGGGAGCGCGAACAGGCGTGGTGGAGCGCTTTCCGCCGCAGCTCCGCACACCGAGCCGGGCCGGGAAACCGAGAGACCATCGGTACGCTGAACCGCGCAAGCCCGCTGCATCAGCCGACCGATTCGATCCCGAGCGTCCGGCCGTCGGCCGCCGGCAGCGGTTGCGCTAGGTTGAGCCCGCCGACACACCCTGCGGCGCGCCGACCGGGCCGAGCGTGGCGCGGCAGCCAGAAACCCGGCCCCTGTGGGCGGAGAGTGAAGGAGCACGCCGGTGAAGCGGCCGACCATCGCCGACGTCGCCCGACGCGCCGGGGTGTCCAAGGGCGCCGTGTCGTACGCGCTGAACGGGCAGCCCGGCGTCTCCGAAGCCACCCGGCAGCGCATCCTGGCCATCGCCGCCGAGATCGGGTTCAGCCCGAGCAGCGCCGCGCGGGCGCTCTCCGGCGCCACCGCCGAGGCGGTCGGCCTGGCCCTGTGCCGGCCGGCCCGGATACTGGGCATCGAGCCGTTCTTCATGGAGCTGATCAGCGGCGTCGAGGCGGAACTCTCCGCCCGCTCGTACGCGCTGACCCTCCAGGTGGTGGCCGACCAGGACGCCGAGATCGCGGTCTACCGGCGCTGGTGGGGCGAGCGCCGGGTGGACGGCGTGCTCGTCTGCGACCTGCGCACCGACGACCGCCGCATCCCCGCCCTCGAACAGCTCCAACTGCCGGCGGTGGTGATCGGCGGGCCGGGCGGCACCGGCGACCTGGCCAGCGTCTGGTCCGACGACGCGGCCGCGCTGACCGAGGCGGTGGAGTACCTGGTCGCGCTCGGACACCGCCGCATCGCCCGGGTCGGCGGCCTGCCCGACCTGCGGCACACCGAGATCCGCACCGAGGCCTTCGCGGCGGTGTGCACGCGGCTCGGGCTGACCGACGCGGTCACCGTCTGGTCCGACTACACCGGCGAGGAGGGCGGACGGGCCACCCGCCGCCTGCTCAGCTCCGCGCAACGGCCCACCGCCGTCATCTACGACAACGACGTGATGGCCATCGCCGGGCTCTCCGTGGCCCAGGAGATGGGGCTCACCGTGCCGGGTGATCTGTCCATCGTGGCCTGGGACGACTCGCCGCTCTGCCGGCTGGTGCACCCGCCGCTGACCGCGTTGGGCCGCGACATCCCGGCGTACGGCGCACACGCCGCCCGGCAACTTCTCGCCGTCATCGCCGGGCAGACCGCGACCCGCGTCCAGGACGAGACGCCGCACCTCACCCCGCGCGGCAGCACCGCACCGCCGCGGACCAGGTGAACCGGTTCACCGCGGCGGGTGTCAGCGGGACGTCGAGGGAAACTCCTCGAAGTACGCCTCGACCCGCTCGGCCGTCGCCGGGCGGGCCAGCGCGAAGCCCTGCCCGTACCGGCAGCCGGCCCGGTGCGCCCCCTCGACCTGGCCCGGTGACTCCAACTCCTCGGCGACGATCTCCACTCCCAGCCGCTCACCGACGTTGACCACCACGTCGATCAGCGGCGGCTGCCCGTCCGGTCGGGCGCCCACCAACTCCGGGCCCACCTTGAGCAGGTCGATCGGCAGCCGGCGCAGCTGGGCCAGCGAGGCGTGTTCGGCACGGAAGTCGTCCAGCGCGGTGCGTACGCCCAGCGACCGCAGGCCGGCCAGCCGGGCCACCACCGTCGACAGGTCGGCGGCGACCCTCGGCTCGGCCACCTCCACCACCAGCCGCTCCGGCGACACCCCGTACGCGGCCAGCACGGCCGCGGCCCGCTGCACGAAGTCGGGCGTGGTCAACTCCCGGGTGGTGACGTTGACCGCCATCCACAACTCCCGGGTGCCCGCCGACCAGTCGGCCAACTGGCGGCAGGCCCGGTCCAGCACCCACCACTCCAGCTCGCCGACCAGGTCCAGGTCCTCGGCGACCGGCAACAACTCGGCCGGGAGCACCGTGCCGAGCACCGGGCTGCGCCAGCGCAGCAGCGCCTCGGCGCCCACCGGCTGCCGACCGGCCAGGTCGAGCACCGGCTGGTAGACCAGATCCAGCTCGCCGCGCGCTACCGCACCCGGCAGCTCACGTTCCAGGTCGAGCCGGCGAACCAGCTGCTCCTCCAGGAACGCGTCGTACCACTCGACCCGGTCGCGGCCCAGCTGCACGGCCCGCCGCCGGGCCAGCTCGGCCTGGCGCAGCACGTCCGCCGGCCCGGCGCCGCTCACCTCGGCCAGCCCGATGCTCGCCTGCACCCGCAGCACCGATCCGGCCAGCCGGTAGGGCGGGGTGAGCGCGGTCAGCAGCCGGGTGCCCAACGCGTACGCCAGCACCGGTCCGGCGGCGGTGACCACCGCGAAGCCGGTACCCGCGCACCCGGTGACCAGGTCGCCGGGCGCGACGACGGCGCGGGCCCGGATGACGGCCTCGGCCAGCACGTCCTCCCTGGCCGCCGGGCCGATCCCGTCCGCGCCGTGCAGGTCGACCAGCAGCAGCGCGCCGGCCGGCGCCGGCACGTCGCCGATCGCGGCTAGGGCGTCCAGCAGGGCCGTGCGGTTGCCCGGACCGGCCCCGGCCGGCGCGGACCGGGAACTGAGCGCCGACCAGGACACCTCGCCGTCGGGCGACCAGGCCGAGCCGGGGCCGTTCGAGGTGGCCGGCCCGTCGTCCGGCGCGCCGAGCCAGCGGGTCGCACGGCGGTGGCGGACCGCCCGGCCGGCACGCCGGCGGTGTGCGGCACGGCGGTCAGGGGTGGCCGCGTCGCCGGAGCGCAGCAACTCACGCAGCACCAGCGGCGGCACCGCGGCCACGGCCAGCAGCACGCTCATCCGGTCCGGCGAACGGCCGGCGCCTAGATGCAGACCCGCCGCCAGCAGCAGCAACGCGGCCGGAAGCACCGACCGGGGCCAGGCGGCGGGCCTACCCGCCGCCTCCACAGCGACGGCATCCATCGCGTCGCGCGCACCGAACGCGGTGAGCAGCATCCCGAGCACCAGCGGCGGTACGGCCACCAGGGCCGCCCGACCGGCCGGCGCGGGCGGCAGGGTGGCCAGCAGCGCCAGGCCGACCAGGGTGAGCAGAACCCCGCCCCGGCAGATCACCGCCCCCGAGCGCCGGTGCGGGCCGGTGAGCGCACTGAGCGCGGCCATG
>NZ_RCVI01000175.1:0-29523 GCF_003667455.1 Micromonospora sp. CV4
GCCCCGCACCGCGGCCCCGCCCGCCACGCCCTCGTGGCCTGATTGACCACTCAGCGTCACCGATTCGCCGCCGCCGACCCAGGCTAGTCCCCCGGTACGGGACGTCCCCGCCCAGGTCGGCGCGGCTGCCGGGGCGGCCACACCGCCCGCCCCGGCGCCCCGCCGTCAGTCCTCGAACGCCTCCGGCGTTGTCAGTCCTCGAAGGCCTCCGGCGACGGGCACGAGCAGACCAGGTTCCGGTCGCCGTACGCGCCGTCGATGCGCCGCACCGGCGGCCAGTACTTCCCGGCCCGGTCCACCCCGGCCGGGTACGCGCCCACCGACCGCGGGTACGCGTGCGGCCACTCGTCGCCGCTGACCATCGCCGCGGTGTGCGGCGCGTTGGCCAGGGGGTTGTCCCCGGCCGGCCACTGCCCCGAGGCGACCTGCTCGATCTCCGCCCGGATCGCGATCATCGCGTCGCAGAACCGGTCCAGCTCGGCCAGGTCCTCGCTCTCGGTCGGCTCCACCATCAGCGTCCCGGCCACCGGGAACGACATCGTCGGCGCGTGGAAGCCGTAGTCGATCAGCCGCTTCGCCACGTCGTCCACGCTCACCCCGGTCGCCTTGGTCAGCGGCCGCAGGTCCAGGATGCACTCGTGCGCCACCAGGCCCTTGTTGCCGGCGTACAGCACCGGGAAGTGCCCGCGCAGCCGCGCCGCCACGTAGTTCGCCGCCAGGACCGCCACCCCGGTCGCCCGGGTCAGCCCGGCCGCGCCCATCATCCGCAGGTACGCCCACGGGATCGGCAGGATCCCCGCCGACCCGTACTTCGCCGCGGAGATCGCCGGCGTGGCGTCGACGTGCGCGCCCAGCGGGTCACCGGGCAGGAACGGCGCCAGGTGCGCCCGCACCGCCACCGGACCCACACCCGGTCCCCCGCCGCCGTGCGGGATGCAGAACGTCTTGTGCAGGTTCAGGTGTGACACGTCCGCGCCGAACTTGCCCGGCTTGGCGAACCCCACCAGGGCGTTGAGGTTCGCCCCGTCGACGTACACCTGCCCGCCGGCGTCGTGGACCTTCGCGCACAGCTGCGCGATGCCCGTCTCGTACACCCCGTGCGTCGACGGGTACGTCACCATGATCGCGGCGAGCGCGTCGCGGTGCTTGGCGATCTTCGCGTCCAGGTCGACCAGGTCGACGTTGCCGTCGTCGTCGCAGGCCACCACGACCACCCGCATGCCGGCCATCACCGCCGACGCCGCGTTGGTGCCGTGCGCCGAGGACGGGATCAGGCACACGTCGTGGTGCGCCTCGCCGCGGCTGCGGTGCCACGCCCGGATGGCCAGCAGCCCGGCCAGCTCACCCTGGGAGCCGGCGTTGGGCTGCACGCTGACCGCGTCGTAGCCGGTCACCTCGGCCAGCCACGACTCCAGCTGACCGATCAGCTCCCGGTACCCGGCGGTCTGCGCGTCCGGGGCGAACGGGTGGATGTGCGCGAACTCCGCCCAGCTGACCGGCTCCATCTCGGTGGTCGCGTTGAGCTTCATCGTGCACGACCCGAGCGGGATCATGCCCCGGTCCAGGGCGTAGTCGAAGTCCGACAGCCGGCGCAGGTAGCGCAGCATCGCCGTCTCCGAGTGGTGGCTGCGGAACACCGGGTGGGTCAGAAAGTCGCCGGTGCGACGAAACGCGCCCGGCAGGGCCGCGTCGACGTCGCCGTCGAAGGCGGGCACACCGAACGCCGCCCACACCGCCGCCAGGTGCTCGCCGGTGGTCGTCTCGTCGCACGAGACACCCACCCGGTCGGCGTCGACCAGCCGCAGGTTGACGCCGCGCTCGGCGGCGGCGGCCACCACCTCGGCGGCCCGCCCCGGCACGGTCGCGGTGACGGTGTCGAAGAACGCGACGTCCGCGACGTCGACGCCGCCGGCGCGCAGCCCGGCCGCGAGCCGCGCCGCCATGCCATGGGTACGCGCCGCGATGTCCCGCAGCCCGTCGGGGCCGTGGTAGACGGCGTACATGCCGGCCATCACCGCGAGCAGCACCTGCGCGGTGCAGATGTTGCTGGTGGCCTTCTCCCGCCGGATGTGCTGCTCACGGGTCTGCAACGCCAGCCGGTAGGCCGGGTTGCCGTCCGCGTCGCGCGACACTCCCACGAGGCGGCCCGGCAGCATCCGCTCCAGGCCCGAGCGCACCGCCAGGTAACCGGCGTGCGGCCCGCCGAAGCCCATGGGTACGCCGAAACGCTGGGTGGTGCCGGCGGCGATGTCCGCGCCGATCTCCCCCGGCGCGCGCAGAAGCGTCAACGCCAGCAGGTCCGCCGCGACGGTCACCAGGGCCCCGACGGCGTGCGCGGCCTCGACCAGACTCGTGTGGTCGCGTACGGCGCCGGACGCCCCCGGGTACTGCAGGTGCAGGCCGAAGAACTCACCGGGCAGCTCGTCGCGGTCGACGTCCAGGACCCGCACGTCGATGCCGAGCGGATCGGCCCGGCTGGTGATCACCGCGATGGTCTGCGGCAGCGCGTCGGCGTCGACCACGTACACCGGGCTCTTGCTCTTCGACGCGCGGCGGGCCAGGGTCATCGCCTCCGCCGCGGCGGTGCCCTCGTCGAGCATCGACGCGTTCGCGGTCGCCAGGCCGGTCAGGTCGGTGACCATGGTCTGGAAGTTCAGCAGCGCCTCCAGCCGGCCTTGGCTGATCTCCGGCTGGTACGGCGTGTACGCCGTGTACCAGGCCGGGTCCTCCAGCACGTTGCGGCGGATCACCGCCGGGGTGTGCGTGCCGTGGTAGCCCAGGCCGATCATGGAAACGGCGACGGTGTTGCGCGCCGCCAGGGCCCGCAGCTCGGCGATCGTCTCGGCCTCGGTGGCCGGGTCCGGCAGGTCCAGGGTGCCGTGCCAGCGGATCACCTCGGGGATCGCGGCGTCCATCAGCTCGTCGATCGAGCCGTGCCCGACGACCTCCAACATCCGGCGCTCGTCGTCCGGGCCGGGACCGATGTGACGGGTGGCGAACTGCTCTACGGTCATGGGGGGCGCTCCCGGGACGAGGTCGACGGATCGGCCTCCCCCTCTGTCGCACCCGCAGGGCGCTCCACAGTGCCTGCCCACGAGGTCCTTTTGCCTGAGAGGTTCCGGGGAGGATTTGCCCCTTCGGCGCCGCCCCGGGTGCTGTCGGGCGGTCTCTCCCACGTGGGTGGTACCGGCATGGTCAACGCTACCAGCGTCGGTGTTTCCGGCAGATGTCGTACCCCTTCGCCGGCGGTCACACCCCGGCCGGAGTGCCCACCGCCGCGCCGCCGGTGACCCGTTCGGCCAGCGCCGGCAGCAGCGCCCCCAGTGGCGCGTGGACGCACATCGTGGCGTACGCGTCACCCCGGGTCGGGCCCTGGTTGACGATCGCCACCGGAATGCCCCGTTTCGCGGCCCGAATCACGAACCGGCGGCCGGACATCACCGTCAACGACGACCCGAGCACCAGCACCGCCCGAGCCTGCTCCACCAGCGCGAAGCACCGCGCCACCCGCTGCGGCGGCACCGTCTCGCCGAAGAACACCACGTCCGGTTTCAACATCCCGGTGCCGCAGATCCCGCAGTCCACCGGCCGGAACGCCGCCACCTGCTCGTCGGGGAGATCCACGTCACCGTCGGGGTTGACGGCGGCGACGCGGGCCACGAAGTCGGGGTTGGCCTCGCGCAGCCGCCGGTCCACCTCCTCCCGGGACGTCAGGTTGCCGCAGTCCAGGCAGGTCACCTCGTCCAGGCGGCCGTGCAGCTCGACCACCGACCCGCTGCCCGCCGCGCCGTGCAACCCGTCGACGTTCTGGGTGATCACCGCGTCGACCAGGCCGGCGTGCTGCAGCCGCGCCACCGCCCGGTGCCCGGCGTTCGGCGCCGCCCGGGCGATCAACCGCCACCCCAGGTGGCTGCGCGCCCAGTAGCGCCGCCGTGCGAGGGGATCGCGGGTGAACGCCTGGAAGGTCATCGGCGTGTGGCGGCGGGCCACCCCGCTGGGCCCCCGGTAGTCCGGGATGCCCGACTCGGTGGACAGGCCGGCCCCGCTGAGCACCACCACCTGGCCACCGGCCACCAGCGAGGTCAACGCGTTCAGGCTCTCCGTCACCCCTTCATGCTGCCTCACCGCACCCGCC
The DNA here is from genome assembly GCF_003667455.1 of Micromonospora sp. CV4. NCBI lineage: Bacteria > Bacillati > Actinomycetota > Actinomycetes > Micromonosporales > Micromonosporaceae > Micromonospora > Micromonospora sp. CV4. The sequence goes on from NZ_RCVI01000175.1 coordinate 4,136, forward strand.
GCCGCCGAACCCCCGCAGGCCTGTGGCGCCGACTACACCGCGACGATGTCGGCGACGACGCAGGCGATGTTGTCCGGCGCCCCCGCGGCCTGAGCCAGATCGATCAAGCTCCGCACCGTGTGCTCGGGATCGGTGGCCGCGCTCAGCGTCGACCGCAGATCGGCACGGTCGACGACGGCGGACAGCCCGTCGGAGCACAGCAGGTACCGATCACCCGGCAGGGCGACCCGCAGCGCGAGATCCGCCTCGACCTGCGGGCCGGCGCCGAGGGCACGCACCAGCACGGCGCGCTGAGGATGCGCGGCGGCCTCGTCGCGGTCGAGCCTGCCCTGATCCACCTGGGCCTGCACCCACGTGTGGTCCTTGGTCAGCAGGGACAGCTCGCCGTCGCGCAGCAGATACGCCCGGGTGTCGCCGACGTGCACGAGGGCCAGCTGGGAGCCGCTGCGCAGCAGCGCCGTCAGGGTGCTGACCGGCTGGTGGTCACCGGTCGCCAGCCCGCGCACGGTGCGGTCGGCGTCGGTGACCGCACCGGTGAGCATCGTCAACAGGTCGGCGGCCGGCGCGTCGGTGAGTTCCAACGGTTTGAGGGCGTCGATGACGGCAGCGCTGGCGGCGGCGCCGCCCGGTCCTCGCATGCCGTCCGCGACGGCGAGCAACCGCTCGCTGGCGTACGCGGCGTCCTCGTTGCTGTCCCGCACGAGCCCGGTGTCACAGCCGGTGGCGTAGCGCACGGCGACGGTCGGATCCGGTTGAGCCATGGTGGTGCCCCCTTCGGACAGGTGGTCCACGAGGAGGGTGGCGAGCCGGGCCCGAGCCGCGGTGTCGGCGCACACCTGCCGCCAGTACGCGGTGACCGCCTCAGCCGCCGCCGCGGGCTCCAACCCACACACCACGCGGATCGTGGCCAGTGGCATGCCGATGCGACGGAGCTGGGCCACCAGCCGGGCCAACGGCAGCTGCGCCGGATCGTAGAGCCGGTATCCGGACTCGGGATCGACCGCGGCCGGCAGCAGCACCCCCACCTGGTCGTACAGGCGCAACGCCTTCGGCGTCAGTCTCGCCGCCCGGGCGAACGCCCCGATGGTCAGCAGCCCCACGTCGACATCCTCCTCGTGCCGGTCGGCGGCGACCGGCACACACCAGGCTGGGGGTTACCCGAAGGTCAAGGTCAAGGGCCTCAGCGTCGAGGGGCCTCAGCCTACGAACCCGACCCGTCCGACGCCGCCGGTAGGTTGGGCGCATGCGTGTTGTCATCGCCGGAGGCCACGGCAAGATCGCCCTGCTGCTGGAGCGTCAGCTCGCCGCGCGCGGCGACACCGCCGTCGGCCTGATCCGCAACCCCGAGCAGGCCGACGCGCTGCGCGCCGCCGGCGCCACCCCGGTCGTCCGCGACCTGGAACGCACCGACGCCACCGGCCTCGCCGCGCACCTCGACGGCGCCGACGCGGTGATCTTCGCCGCCGGCGCGGGCCCCGGCAGCGGCGCCGCCCGCAAGGACACCGTCGACCGGGCCGCCGCCGCGCTGCTCGCCGACGCCGCCACCCACGCCGGCGTCCGCCGCTACCTGCTGGTCTCCTCCATGGGCGTGGACGCCCCGCCCGCCGCTGGCACCGACGACGTGTGGGTGGCGTACCTGCGCGCCAAACGGGCCGCCGAGGACGACCTGCGCGACCGCGACCTGGACTGGACGGTGCTGCGACCCGGCCGGCTCACCGACGACGAACCCACCGGACGCGTCACCCTCGCCGCACACGCCGGTCGGGGCGCGGTCACCCGCGCCGACGTGGCCCTGGTGCTCGTCGCGCTGCTCGACGAACCACGCACCGCCGGCCGAACCCTGGAACTGGTCAACGGGCCGACACCGATCGCCGACGCCGTCCGTGCCAGCATCGCCTGAGCGCGGGGCGGCTCGACCCGGCACGCTCTGACCGCGTCCGCGCCGCCGTGGGGTCAGGCGCCCGGGCGGCGGGCGGCGACCAGCACGGGCCCACCGGGGACGGTCGGGAAACGCCGGACGTCGTCCAGCCCCGCGGCGGCCAGGACCTGCGCCATGCGGTCCGTGTCGTAGGTGTTGCCGCCGTTGCGGACGGCGTTCCACCGGTCGACGGCCGCCCGCAGCGGGTCACCGGCGGGCGGGTTGGTGCCCGTCACGATCCACCCACCGGGCCGCAGCGCCTCGGCCAGCCGGGGCAGAGCGGCCACCAGCGTCTCCTCGGGCAGGAACGGCGCGGGAAGCCACACGAGGTCGTACACGCCCGGCTCCGCCAGCTCGGCCACGTCCTGACAGCGCAGGCTGATCCGGTCGGCGACGTCCCGCGCCTCCACCAGCTCCCCCCGAGCGAGATCCAGCGCGCGCGGCAGAACGTCGATACCCACCACCGACACCCCGGGCAGCTCCCGGGCCAGCGCGACGGCCAACGCGGCCACGCCCGTGCCAACGTCCAGGACACGCCCGTCCGGCGCGGCCAGGCGCTCCGCGAGCCCCGGCAACCCCGGCACCACCCGGGTGGCCAGAGCCCGGCCGGTCGCGGCCGACGCCCGGCCCTGGTTCAGCAGCACCTCATCGTCCAGCTCGGCCCAGCCACCCCCGGCCGGAGCCGACACGTCCTGCGCCGCGGCGGCGACCGCCTGCCGCAGCGAACTCAGCCGCGCTTCCACCGTGCTCCGCCCGAGCGGCCCGTCGGCGGGCACCAGCGAGGGGTGCGGAACCGGCACCGCACCGTCCCAGGACAGCAGGCCGGCGGCCTCCAACACCGCGCTGCGCTGCGGCGACGCCACGAGAACCTCGGCCAGCGGCGCCGACAGGGCGTCCCGCATCGTGCCGACCACGGCGGCCATCGCCCAGGTCGAGGCCTCCAACGCGGCCACCACGTCCCGGGTGTCAGCATGCGGAAGCGGTGGGGAGCCGGTCGGAGACGGTGATACGGACATGGGCCAACCATCGCATGCGCGGACCCGCGACCAACGGCTCACCCGACCACGTCGTGCCGGGCGTCACCCGGGTGGGGTCCGCCGCAGCGAACCCCACCCGACGGTCACCGCTGCTGCTGGTGGTGCCGCGGCAGCGCCGTCTGCCCCGCCGCGCCGACCGCGAACGGCGCCCCTGGCGTCTCCTTCGCGATCCGGTCCATCGTGCGGGCCAACTGCTCGCTGCCGTCGTCGAGATGCCGCGCCGCCGCCTGCATGTGCGACACCATCATCTCGCCGAAGATCCGCAACGCCTCCCGGGTGGCCACCGTGTCGTCGAAGCTCGACCCGGCCGAGCTGCGGTAATCCGCCACCGCCCGCTCCGCCTCCTGCTTCGCCTCCTCCGCCGCCGCCTGCATGTAGCTCTCGTACTGCACCCGGGCGTACTCCGCGACCCGCCGCGCGTAGTCGTGCGCCTGCGCGATGATCTGCTCCGCCTCCCGCTGAGCCGCGGAGAGCAGATTCACCTCCTTGGCCGCCGGCACCTTCGCCGCCGCGCCCGTACTCGGGATCACGCCGTGCCGGTGCAACTCCACCCGGTCGTTGAGCCGCTCGTTCTCCGCGCGCAGGTTCGCGACCTGCGTCGCCAACAGATCCAGCTCATCGGCGACCTGCACCCGGAACCGGTCCACGTCGGCGTTGTCATAACCACGCCGACCGAACGACGCCGTGCCGAACTCCCACCGCCGGACCCGGTCCGCGGTCATCCGCACCTGCACACCGCCGGCGACCTGCACACCGTCGTACCGGCTGATCGGGGTAGCGCTCACCGGGCCCGCCCTCCGTTCGCGACTGCGGGGCTCGCAAGCTCACTCCTCGCGCTCACCACCGAGCCTGCCTTTCGTTCGCGACTGCGGGGCTCGCAAGCTCACTCCTCGCGCTCACCGAACACCTCCGGAAGTGTCACCAGCGGTCGACTGCTCCACCGCCGTACGCCAGGCCGGGCCGTACCAGTGCTTGCCCAGACCCTCGTGGTGCACCTGCTCCGAGTGGTAACCCGCCCGGACCAACGTCTGCACCGCATGCGAAACCATCTCGTCCGACCCGCACACGTACACGTGCCGCGAGCGCCAGTCACCGTCGGCCAACGCCCGGTCCACGGCGTGCACGAACTCCCCCGACCGGTTCAGGTCGGCACCCACCACGTAGGTCACCGTCAACCACGGGCACGACGACGCCAACTTGTCGATCGCGTCGCTGTCGTAGAACTCGCTACGCGAACGGGCCCCCACATACAGGTCCACCCGCCGGCGGGAACCCTCCGCGGCGACCTGCTCCACCAACGCCTTCACCGGCGCCCAGCCGGTGCCCGCCGCCAGCAGCAGCAGATCACTGGAGCCCGCCGACCACAACGACAGCCGATCCCCCACCGGCGCCGCCAGGTGGAGGCGGTCACCCACCGCCGAGCCGTACACCAGTCGCGAGGACACCGCGCCACCCGGCGCGGCCCGCACGTGCAACTCCAGGGTGCCGTCCGCGCGCGGCGCGTTCGCCGGTGAGTAGTACCGCCAGGAACGCACCGACGGATGCGACACACCGATCGACTGACCCGGAGTGAACGGCAGCAGGTACTGCGGGCGCACCGTCAGCACCGCCACGTCGAACGCCCGCCGCTCGTGCGCGACGATCTCCGCCACCCACCACGGTGGATTCACCGTCTCCGCGGCCTGCGCGGCCTCCATCATCACCTGTGCGACCAGCCCGTACGCCGCCGCCCAGTCCTGCGCCAACTCCTCGGTCCACTGCTCGGCCAGGAAGTGCTGCAACGTCGCGAGCAGCGCCTCACCGACCGCCGGGTAGTGCTCCGCGCGGACCGCGAACTTGCGGTGGTCCGCGCCGAGGTCCCGCAGGAACCCCACCAGGCGATCCACCTGGTCCACGTTGGACACGATGTGCCCGAGGGCGGTCACCAACCGGTCCCGCTGCCCGGCCATGTTCGTCGGGAACATCTGCCGCGTCTCGGGATGGGTCAGGAACAACGTCGAATAGAAATAGAGCGGCACCTGGTCGCCGTGCCCGGCGACCAGAGACCAACTCTGCTTGAGTCGAGCCGCGTCCACCGTCAGACGCCCGGACGGTTCCCGGCGGCCACGACCTGGTCCTGCACCTGCCCCAGCACCGTCTGCACGTCGGCCAGGATGTCCGCCGGCACACCCAACTCCGTCAGCGTCACGGTCAGGTGCTCACCGACCTTGACGTAGTGCTCCACGGGGATGTTCAACGGCTGGTGCGCCTCGGCCAACCCGCGACCGGCGTACTCGTTCGGACCACCCAGCACCACCGTCAACATCAACGTCAGGTGCCGCCGCTGACCCGGCATGTTCACGTCAGCGAAGTAGCCCGCCAGATCCGGGTCGGCGAGCACCTTGTCGTAGAACAGTTCGACGGCCGCCTTGACCGAACTGGCGCCGCCAATGCGGTCGTAGTGCGAGGCGGGAGCGGTTTCTTCGGTAACCGTCACGGTCGTTCCTTCCAGGGTGGAGGGGTCGCGCGGGGTCGGCGCGGAGGGGCAGCGGCCCACCGGAGCGACATCGTCATGCCACGGCGACACACCGGGGACCGTGACGGACCATAGCGTGTTGGCGTTTTCCGGTCAGCGCCCCCCTATCGGATTCCCGACAACAACCGGGCACACAGCGTCACCACGACCGGCGCAACCATCCACAATGGGCGAACACGACAACACCCACTGTGATCAACAGTGGGTGCAGCCCGCTCAGCTATGCCAAAACGCAGCCGGCGACCTGACCGTCAGTCACCGGCCCGCCGCGAAAAACCAAACGTGAAATCCGGGCGCGTCGACAGCCCGGACGGCACCAACGAGCTTCAGCCCGCGCGCCGCCGCGCCCGCCGCGCCGCCAACTCGTCGCCCCCCGGCTCCGACCCGGACACCACCGCCGGCTCCACCGGGCCGCTCGCCGCCGGCTCCGCCGGCAGATGCGACAACGAACCCTGGATCTCCTTGAACGCGCCACCGATCGCGATCCCGAACACGCCCTGGCCACCCTGCAACAGGTCGACCACCTCCTCCGGGGACCGGCACTCGTACACCGTCGTTCCATCGGAGATCAGCGTGATGCCGGCCAGGTCCTCCACCCCGCGCGACCGCAGCGCCTCGATCGCCTTGCGGATGTTCTGCAGGGACACCCCCGCGTCCAACAACCGCTTCACGACCTTCAACACCACCAGGTCCCGGAACGAGTACAACCGCTGCGTCCCCGAACCCGAGGCGTCACGCACGCTCGGCACCACCAGCGCCGTCCGCGCCCAGTAATCGAGCTGCCGGTAACTGATGCCCACCGCGTGACATGCCGTCACACCCCGGTAGCCCACCGAACCGTCACCCTCAGTCGCCACACCTGGCGACGCCAACTCCGTACCTGGATCGGGATCCCGCGGCTCGTGCATCCGGACAACCTCCCCGTCAGTGCGGTGACGCGTCGTTTCCGGGACGCGCACCCCTCGACACGGCAACCCTATCGCCGCCCTCAGGGGTTACCACGGAGGAACCGACGCGACACGCCGCGCAGCCACCGAGAAAGATCACCAGAAGCGCCGCGGATCACCCACAGTGACGCCTCGAAAGGCCGGCCAGGAGACCGACTCAGCCCGCGAAGTCCTCCGGGCGCACCTGCTCCAGGAACTCGCGGAACTTCTCCACCTCGTCCTCCTGCTCATCGGGGATGACGATCCCCGCTTCGCTGAGGACCTGCTCGGCACAACGAATCGGCGCACCGACCCGCAACGCCAATGCGATCGAATCGCTCGGCCGCGCCGACACCCGCACCCCGTCGCCGATCAACAGATCAGCGTAGAAGACGTTCTCCTTGAGCTCGGTGATCTCCACCGCCTGCAAAGGCGCCTGCAAAGCCGCCAACACGTCCCGCAGAAGATCATGCGTCAACGGTCGGGCCGGCTTGACCCCCTGCTGCTCATAAGCGATAGCCGTGGCCTCGACCGCGCCGATCCAGATCGGCAGATAGCGGTCCCCCTCGACCTCCCTGAGCAGGACGATCGGCTGGTTGCTGGGCAGCTCCACCCGAACTCCGACCACGCTCAGCTCGCGCACCGCCGCCTCCGTGTCGTTGTCACCTACGCCGCACCGCGCCCTTCCCTGCACGGTACACGGACCGCGACACGGCCGTCCCATGCGCTACAGCACCACGCCCGCGCCAGAAAGGGGTTACCCCGGCAAGCCTACGGCACGCTTCCCGGAAGAGATCTTTCCGCTCAGCCGCCACCCGCCGGGACCCTCACCGCCCCAACGTCGAGCGCAACCCCACCCGCACCAACGCGGCGTGCAACTGCTCCGACAACGCCACCAACTCCCGCGCCGTCTCCGCCGCCCGCGCCCGCGCCGCCGGATCACTCTGCCGCGCCAACGGCGCCACCAACTGCGCGAACAACCCGACCTCACGGTCCGCCGCCGTCCGGTACCCCCGCAGATGCCGAGGCTCCAACCCGTACGCCGCCAGGCCCGCCACCGCCGAAGCGATGATCAACGCATCCGCGTCATACCACCCCGGCGGATCCGACACCAGCACACCGAGGCGCTCCAGCTCGGCCAACGTCGACTCGTCGATCCCGCTGCGCGCCACCAGATCAGCCCGGCCGAGCCGCACCTGCGACGACTCGGCCGGCTCCGCCGACTCCCGACCCGGCACCGCACCATCGGGCCCCACCGCGACCAACGCCGGGCGCGACCGCTCCGGCTGCTCACCGGACGAGTCCCACTCCGCCAACTGCTCACGGATCACCCGCAACGGCAGGTACCTGTCCCGCTGCGCGGTCAACACGAACCGCAACCGCGCCACATCGTCCCAGCTGTACTTCCGGTAACCCGCCGCCGTCCGCTGCGGCTCGACCAGGCCCTCGGCCTCAAGGAACCGCAGCTTCGAAATCGTCGTGTCCGGGAAATCCACCCGCAACTGACCCAGCACCTCACCGATGCTCATCAGCGGCTGGGACCGGGCCGCCCCGGGTGGCGTGGAGGCCGCAGGCTCGTTCACCCCCGGCCGGCCTCCTCCTCCGGGCGCGGACCGGCGATGAACACCACCCGGAACTTACCGATCTGAACCTCGTCACCATTGCTCAACGTGGCCGCCTCGACCCGCTCACGATTCACGTACGTGCCGTTGAGGCTGCCCACGTCCCGCACCGTGAACGTGCCACCGTCACGGTGGAACTCGGCGTGCCGACGCGACACCGTCACGTCGTCGAGGAAGATGTCACTGTCCGGGTGCCGGCCACTCGTCGTCACATCGTGGTCCAACAGGAACCGGGCACCCGCATTCGGGCCGCGACGAACCACCAGCAGCGCCATACCCGGCGGCAACGAACCGGACATCCGGCTCGGCACCACATCGGTGTCCGGCCCCTCCAGCACTTCGTCGAGCGAACCGAGATTGAGCGTCGAAGTGACGTCGAGCGGGGGGAACTCGTCGTCTGGGCGCGTCATGGGACCACCTCACGGATCTGTTCGGTCGGCGTCGGGTAATGGCGGGTCTGGCCGCCGGGCACTTGAACACCCGGCGGCTGGCTCCCCGTGCCAGGGAAGGCAATTCCGCAACGCTCAACTATTGGGTTCTCGGTCGACTGGGCGAGCCTAGCCAGCGCCGAAATGCAGGGCAACCGGACGCGCGCAGACATCCCACGCACCGGATCAAGCACACTCAGCCTTCGGTGATCTGGCGGTACGCGTCCGCCGTCAGCAACCCGTCGACCGCGGTCGGATCATTCGGGGTGATCTCCACCAACCAACCCGCGCCGTACGGCTCCGTGTTGATCAGCTCAGGCGTGTCACCCAGCGCCTCATTGCGCGCCGCCACCGTACCGGCCACCGGCGCGTAGATCTCCGACACGCTCTTGGTCGACTCGATCTCACCCAACGAGTCACCGACCGCCACCGCCGCGCCCGCCTCGGGCAGCTGCACGTACACGATGTCACCCAACGCGTCCTGCGCGAAGTGCGTGATGCCGACCCGGACCGAACCGGTGCCGTCACCCGCCACCCACTCGTGCTCGGCGGTGTATCGCAGATCCTCGGGAATCACCAGATGCGTCCTTCATCCATCGGTGCCCCGGACCACCCGGGCCCGGCGCGGCCGCGCCGGTCAGGAGACCGGACGGGCGTGTTCCAGCTTGATCGGCGCGTGCAGCGCCGAAATCTCGACAACCCCACGCTCCTCAACAGTCACGTTACCGCCGTCACGCTGGACCGACGCGACCACCCCACCAGGAATGTTCAACGCCGTCCGCATCGTCGCCGGGTCACCGATCACCGTGATCGTGTACGGCGCCGCCAACCGACGCCCCTCCACCACCAACGACCCGTTCTCCCCGTCCAGGAAGAACGTCGACGCGATGATCCGCACCGTCGCCTGATCACTCCCGGAAATCTGCATCGCCTCCGCGCCGGCGCCCCGCAGTTCCTGCACCGCGTCCAGCACCTTGTCCGCGGAGATCGGCTCACCACCGCCAGCATCGAACCGCACGGTCAACCCCGGCCCCCTCGCCGGCAACGTGCCCGCCAGGATGCCCAACTGATCCGCCCGCCGCGTCGCCTCGTCCAGGGCGGCCTGCCGCCCCTGCTCACCCGAGCGCAACTGCCGCTGGCTGTCCTCCAACGCCCGGATGTCCTGCTGCAACCGGTTCTCCCGGGCATCCAGGTCCGACAGGATCCGCACCAGGTCCTCCTGCCGCGTCGCCCCCAGCGTCGGATCCGTCGACGTGGTCTTGAGCTGCACCACCAGCGTGAAGCCCAGCAACGCCAACAGCGCCACGATCATCACCCCGGCCGTGCTCCACCGGAACCGACCCAACGCAAGCGACCTCGCCGGCTCCTCAGCCGGCCCCGCCGACCCGTCCGACCGCGACACACCGCTCAGGTCCACCGTCGCGCCCTCGTCGACCGGCGCCGTCCCCGACTCCTCGGCCGGCTGCTCCGGCTCCGCCGGCCCCTTCGGCGCCAACGGGCTCAACTCATCCGGATCCGGTGCGTCCGGCCGCGGATCCGGCTCACCCGCCGGCCCACCCGGCCGCACCGGACCCGCCGGCTGCGGCCACCCCGTACCCGTCTCGGTCTGCTCGTCGCTCATCGCACTCAAACCTACGCCCGGAACAGGTGCCGACGGATCGCCGCCACGTTGCCGAAAATGCGCACCCCGAGCACGACCACCACACCGGTGGACAACTGACCGCCCACCCCCAACTGGTCACCGAGATACACGATCAGACCAGCGACCAGCACATTCGAGATGAACGACACCACGAACTGCTTGTCGTCGAAGATCCGATCCAGCTTCGCCCGCACCCCACCGAACACCGCGTCCAACGCGGCCACCACCGCGATCGGCAGATAAGGCTGCAACGCCGTCGGGACGGTCGGATCAAGCCACACACCGAGCACCACACCGGCGAGCAACGCCAGCACCGCGATCATCGGCCACCTCCGGAGGGGCTAGAGGTCGGCCCCGAGCCGGACGGCCCGGGACTGCCGGAACGGACACCCGACGCGGAAGGGCTCGGACTGACCGACGGCTTGGCGTAGCGTAGCTGCGGCTCCGGAGCGGCCGGCAGGGTGAGGTCCTCCGCCTCCCGCACCCCGAACGACATGCCCGTCTTCTGCGAAACCTCCCGCATCAGCGCCGCGCTCCGGCTGGCCTCGAACCGCCGCTCCAACGAGCCCGGACCGATCGCCGACACCTCGTACGGACCGGTCACCGGCCGGAAGTCCACCAGGATCGTCTCACCCGCCAACCGGATCGTCGACGTCGAGGTCAACCGCTGCCCATTGATGGCGATCGCCTCCGCGCCCGCGCTCCACAACGCGTTCGCCACGCCCTGCAGATCGGTGTAGAGCACCCGCGGCGGCCCCGCGCCCGCGCCGGTCACCGCGTCCTGGTTACCCGGCGCGTCGGCCAGCCGCACCACCACGCCGTCCCCGCGCACCCGACCCAGCCCGGTGCTCGCCTCCAGGTTGCGCAACCGCGCCGCGGCCGAACCGCTCAACGCCGCGTCCCGCTGCCGACCGACCTCCTCGCGCAGCTCGTCGGCGCGCACCGACAGACGGTCGGTCTCGCTCACCCGATCCTTGATCTGCGCCACCAGCCCGGAGCGTGCCTTGCTGCGCCCCGGCTCGTCCGCCATCGTCTGCCGGTACGCGACCGCGAAGAGGAAACCCAGCACCACCACCACGACCAGGCTGACCGAACGCGTCGACCAGGCGCGCCACCCCTGCGGCGCCTCGGCCGGTCGCGACCGCCTGGCAGCCGCCGCGTCGGCGTAGCCCGGGTCGAGCGGGTTGCGGAACAGCTCGGTGAGGAAGTCCGGGGCGTACACCCGCTCCCGGCGGGGCCCCTCGGGCCGCGGGGCGCTCACGCCGCCGCTCCCGGGCCTCGTGCCGCGCGCACCAGCCGGGCCGCCTGCACCACGTACATTCCGCCGGCCACCCAGTAGAGCACCAGCCCCCACCAGGCCAGCCCCCAGCCGATCGCGGCGGCCGCCGTCGCCACCCCGGTCGACGCGGTGGCCAGCAGCAGCACCGGGAACGCGGCGAGCAGCAGGAACGTGGCGGTCTTGCCCACGTAGTGCACCGGCGGCGGCCCGTACCCGTAGCGGCGCAGCACCGCCAGCGAACCGAGCAGGAGCAGCTCCCGGGCCAGCAGCGCCGCGGTGAACTGCCACGGCACCACCTCCCGGGCGGTGAAGGCGAGCAGCGTGGCCAGGATGTAGAGCCGGTCGGCGAGCGGGTCGAGCAACTCCCCCAGCCTGCTGACCTGGCGCAGCCGGCGGGCGATCCAGCCGTCCACCCAGTCGGTGGTGCCACCGATGGCCAGCACGACGACCGCCGCCACGTCGGCGCGGGCGACCAGGAACAGGTAGAGAAAGAGCGGCACGCCCAGCAGCCGCCCGAAGCTGATCAGGTTGGGCAGGGTGAGCACCTGGTCACCGGGAGCCTGGTCACCGGTGTCTCGCGGATGCTCTGCCCGAGCCGGCCGACGCGACACCGAACCTCCTCCGCGGCACGCCCCGACGCCCGGCCGACGTCGGGCGCGGCGGAGGTCGTACGCGCTGTCGGGCCGGCCACCGCCGGCTCCCCTACGGCCCCGGACGGGACCTCTTCCCTGACGCGGCCCGCGATCGATGATCGCGGGCCGGGCGAGTGCGCTGCCACTATATCGGGCTTCCGCCTGCGCCCCGGGTGCCGCCGTGCGCCATTCGGTGCGGCTCTGCCGCACTGTGGCGTGGATCACCACGCGTAAGGCATCCTAGGATACTAGTGGAGGGTGCCGTGCGGAGTCAGGCCGTGCGCACGGCGGAGTCGGTCTGCTGCTGCTCCGGCGCCGCCTGGGTCGCCGCCCGACCGAACGCGAGCAACGCCACCAGGAGATCGTGCTGCATTCGTGGAGGCATCCGGTCCAACACCACCTGCACCGCGCGCTGCCGGCGCTCGGCCAACTCCCGCAGCAGGGTCTGCGCGGCGGCAGTCGGCACCAACCGCACCTCGCGCCGGTCCCGCGGATCGGCCACCCGGCGGAGCAGCCCGGTCGCCTCCAGCCGGTCGCAGAGGCGACTGGCGGAGGAGGGCACCACGTCCAGCAACTCCGCCAACCGGTTGACGTTCGTCTCGGCCCGGCTGCTGATCAGCGCCAGGACCCGCAACTGGGTCGGCGGCACCTGGTGTCGCGCCGCCGCCGACTCGAGCACGGCGATCAGCGTCTCGGCTGCCGTGTCGATCGCCGAGGCGAGATCCGCAGGTCGCTCCACCTGATGTCCCCTGCCGTCGTCACGCTGGTGCCCGCCCGACGGAGCGGCGGCGATTCTCACCCGCCGTCCCGATCGCGCGGACCGTGCCAGTCCAGGCAGACCACGACGGCATCGTCGCGCAGATCGGAGTCCGCGTGGTAGGCGTGCAGTTCGCGCATCACCGTACCAACCGCCTCCGTGGCCGGCTGCAACCGTGTGGCGCGCAGGGAACGTGCCATCATCCGCTGCCCGTACGGCTCCTGGCCCGCCGGCTCGGCGGCCCACACGCCGTCGCTGACCACGAAGACGCGGTCACCGGGCGCGAGCTGGAACTCCTGCAGCTCGTAGCGGGTCTCGGCGAACATGCCCAGCGGTAGCTGCTGCTCCAGCTTCAGCGGCTCGACCGTCGCGCCCCGCAGCCGGAACATCTGCGGTGAACCGGCGTCGACCGCGCGTATCCGCCCGGTGCCGGTGTCCACCTCCAGCAGCAGGGTGGCCACGTGCCGGTCACCCCGGTGCTGGTAGAAGACCGTGTCCGAGGCCAGTTCCGCCTGCTCCACCAGGCCACCGCCGGAGCGGCGCGCGTTGCGCATCGCGTTGACGGTGACCGCCGTCAGCAGCGACGCGGCCAGGCCACTGCCCTCACCGTTGAGCACCGTCACGGTGAGCCGGTCGCTGTCCAGCGACCAGTCGAAGTGGTCCCCACCGACGGTGTACGCCGGTTCGAGCTGGCCGGCCAGATGGAACGCGCGGTGGGCGACGCTGCGCCCGGGCAGCAGGTCCCACTGCATCTCGGCGGCCATGCTCAGCCGCTCGCGGCGTCGGGCCCGGCGGTACCGGTCGGTCTCCCGGTCCGCGGCCCGCATCGTCACCGCCAGGGCGCCGGCGATGTCCGTGGCGACACCGGTGACGGCCGGGCCCGGTACGGCCGGCAGTTCGATCATCAGCACACCCAGCCGCTCCCCCCACACGGTCAGCGGCAGGTAGAGCCGGCACGCGCCCTGCTCGGCGGCGTCGCGTACCGGTTGCTGACTGCTGAAACAGCGCTGCGCCATGGTGTGGCAGGCCAGGAACCCGGCCGCCGGCAGGTCCGGGTCCAGCACCGGCCAGAGCCCGCTGATCCGGTAGTCGGCGACGAACACGTCGGTGCGCACCGCCCCGAGCGTCGAGCGGATCGCCCGGTCCGCGGCCTCGGCCAACTGGTCGGGCGGGGCCTCGCGCAGGGCACGCGACACCACGTCCGGGGCGTCCACCATGGTCGTCCTCTCCAGAAGCTTGCTACAGGGCAAGCATCATACGGACCCCTGCTGGCGACCCGTCGGCGCGGTCATCGGGGATCAGTCGGCGCCTCGGGTCGCCAGCGCGCCGTGGAACGCGTCGGGCACCGCCGCCGGCGTGCCGTCCGGCCGCCACCGGTGCACCGGGACGATGCCGTCCGCCGTCGGCGCCCACCGGCCCAGCAGTGGCGCGAACGCGTCCGGCGTACGCATGCGGAAGGCCGGCCCCATCATCGCCAGCGCTTCCGGATGACCGGCCAGCTCCTCGGTGTCGAAGTCGACGGCGAGCATGCTGCCCGGCGCCGCGGCGGCGTACAGCTCGTCGAGGGTGCGCGCGAGGGTGTCGTCGTCGAGGAACGCGGCCAGCCCGAGGAAGATCACCCCGACCGGCCGGCGGCCCCAGCCCGGGACGAAGCGGTGCAGCTGCGCCGGGTCGACGGTGCCGACGTCGGTGGCGTCGCCGTAGCCGTAGCCGGCCCGGTCGCTGCCGGCGAGGATGCGCTGCCCCAGCCGGATGGTGACCGGATCCACGTCGGTGTAGAGCACGGTGGCCTCGGCGGCGACCTCGTGCACGTTGCCCATCGTGGGCACCCCCGCGCCGAAGACCAGGAACCCGTCGACGCCCTGCCCGGCGATGGCCCGCACCGCCCGACCGAGAAAGGCCCGCAGCTCCCGGAACACCGGCGCACACGGCCCGTAAGCCTGCTCGAACGCGGTCGCGGCGGCCACGTCGACCGGGAAGTGATGATCCCCGCCGAGCCAGAAGTCGATCATGCGAGCCGTGCTCGGCTGGTCCGGTTCACCCATCGACGACACTCCCTCCCGGCTGGTCGTCGCCAGCGTACCGACCCGGACGCTCTGGGCGGTATCGCTCCGCCGGGCCGCCCCCGGCCGCGATACTGGCCCCGGCGGGAGGTGGCCCGGTGAACTCGGCGCACAGCGCGGCGGTGGTGGTCGGCGTGGACGGCTCGGAGCCGTCCCTGCGCGCGGTCCGCCTCGCCGCCACCGAAGCCGCCCGCCGACACCGGCCGCTGCGCGTCGTGCACGGGTTCATCTGGCCACTGCTGCACGTGCCGGTGTCCCCCGCCCCGGACGCCCCGCCCGGCGGTGGACTGCGCCATCAGGCCGAGGAGCTGGTCGCCGCCGCGGTGGCCGAGGCCCAGGCCACCGCACCCGGCCTGTCGGTCTCCGGCGAGATCATCGACGGCGAGGCCGCCGCGGTGCTGGTGGGCGAATCCCCCACCGCCGCGCTCATCGTGCTCGGCGACCGGGGGCTGGGCGGCTTCGCCTCGCTGGTGGTCGGCTCGGTGGCGGTGCAGGTCTCCGCGTACGCCGACTGCCCGGTGCTGGTGGCCCGCGGCGCGGAACGTCCCGACGAGCCGGTGCTGGTCGGCATGGACGGTTCGGCGGCGTCGCGGCTCGCCGCGGAGTTCGCCGCCGAGACCGCCGTGGCGCGCGGCGTGCCGCTGCTTGCGGTGCACGCCTACCGGCACCCACCCAGCAGCGGCCCCGGCGACATGCAACCCCTGGTGTACGACGAGGCGCGGCTGCACGGCGAAGAGGCTCAGGTCCTCGCCGAGTGGCTGGCCGGGCTGACCGAGCGCTGCCCCGGGCTGCGCCTGACCATGCGGGCGGTGCACGGGCGGCCCGGCGCCGTGCTCGCCGAGGCGTCCGGCGCCGCCCAGCTGGTGGTCGTCGGCGGGCAGGGGCGCGGCGAGGTGACCGGGTTGCTGCTGGGGTCGGTGAGTCAGTCGGTGCTGCACCACGCGCGGTGCCCCGTCGCGGTGGTCCGCGGCCCCCGCTGAGACCCGGGGTTGGCCCGCTGCCAGACGGGTAGACGGCCGCCGTACGCCAACGGCGACGAAGGAGGCAGCAGATGCCAGGACCACGGCCGGGCAGTAACGCCTACGACAAGCAGCGGGCGCGGATGCGCAACGCGATCGACGATTCCGGACGGCGGGTACCCGACGGCAAGGCCAACCAGGTCGCCAACCGGATCCTGCAGGAGGATCGCGGTCAACGGGGCGTGGTGCGCGGCGAGCGCACGTACGGCCCCAAGAGTGAGCGCGAACCAGGCGACCCGAAGTGAGAAGGGCCGACCTGGCCGACGGCGCCATCGCGGGCGCCGTCGGCAGCACCGCGCTCAACGTGGTCACCTACCTGGACATGGCTCTGCGGGCCCGCCCGTCGAGCAGCACCCCGGAGCAGACCGTCGACCGGCTGGCCGGGATCGCCCACGTGGACCTGGGATCCGGGGCCCCGGCGGAGAACCGCCGCTCGGGCCTCGGCGCCCTGGTCGGCTACGGCCTGGGCGTCGCCGCCGGCGTCGCGTTCGCGCTGTACGCGCGTGGCCGGCGCCAGCCGCTGCCGATGGCCACGGGCGTGCTCGGCGCCGGCGTGATGACGATGACCGACGGGTCCATCACCGCGCTGGGCATCAGCGACCCGCGCACCTGGCGGCGCAGCGACTGGATCTCCGACATCGTGCCCCACCTGGCGTACGGGCTGACGGCCGCCG
Organism: Micromonospora sp. CV4; assembly: GCF_003667455.1. Lineage (NCBI taxonomy): Bacteria > Bacillati > Actinomycetota > Actinomycetes > Micromonosporales > Micromonosporaceae > Micromonospora > Micromonospora sp. CV4. Next base: position 20,648 of record NZ_RCVI01000175.1, read on the forward strand.
CCACCTGGAACAGGTTGCGACGGCCGTCACGTGGCGGTCGTTAGATCCGGTTGTCGCTGTCGTCCTCGGCGACCGGCTCACCGGTCGGGCCGTACGGCGACACCTGGCCCTTGGGCACCGGCCGACCCTCGTCTCCGCGGGACGAGCCGCGGTTGAGCGGGTGCCCCGTCGGCTTGGGCCCCTTGCTGTCCTGACTGGTGGCTCCCTTGGCGTTGCGCCGGAACTCCTCCTGCTGCGGGTTGACCACGGGTGTCTCCCTCCGGGTACGGCAGGCGGCATCGACCGCCTCCACCGCAGGCATACCCGTCCGACCCGGCGGCATTCCGGACCCGACCACCGGCGCAAGGGCTAGGCGACGGCGGGGCGGGTACCCACCGGACGTGGGCAACGACCGAACCGTGGCGCAGGTCCTGCTGGAACGCAGCAGCCGCACGTACGCGGAGGACGCCGGCATCCGGCTCTCCGACCGACCCGGGCCGCTGTACCAGCTGCTGGTGCTGACCACCCTGCTGAGCACCCGGATCCGGGCGTGCGTGGCGGTCGATGCCGCACGCGAGCTGTTCGCGGCCGGCTACCGCACACCGCAGGCGATGGAGGCGGCCAGCTGGCAGCAGCGGGTGGACGCGCTGGGCCGGGGCCACTACCGGCGCTACGACGAGCGGACGGCCACCATGCTCGGCACCGGCGCCCGACTGTGCCTGGACCGGTGGCACGGCGACCTGCGGCGGCTGCACGCGGAGGCCCGGGGCGACCCGGCCGGACTGCGCCGCCGGCTCACCGAGTTCCCCGGCATCGGGCCCACCGGCGCGGACATCTACCTGCGCGAGGCGCAGACGGTCTGGTCCGACCTGCGCCCGTACGCCGACCGCCGGACGTTGGCCGGTGCGAAGCGGCTGGGCCTGCCGGGCTCACCGGACGGGCTGGCCGGGCTGGTCGACGAGCCGGACTTCGGGCGGCTCGCGTCGGCGCTGGTACGGGTGGCGCTCGGCGAGGAATCCGCCGGTGAGGTCACCCGCGCCGCCCGCTGAGATCCGCTCACTTCACCGTCTTGTCGCCCGGTCGGGTCAGGTGCCACACCAGCAGCGCGGCGAGCAACGCCAGCACCACCAGCCCGCCGGAGATGCCCCGGCCCTCCTCGGGGCTGCGGCCGGCGGTGCCGAAGTAGATCACCGCGAGGCCGGCCAGCACCGTGACGAACGTACGAAACCCTCGGTCCTTCACATCTCGCACCGTATGCGCGGCCCGTCCGCTCCGCGGCCGGTTCGCCGTAGTGTCCCCCGTACGGGTGGCCTGCGGCACTGCCGGTATGGCGTCGACAGGCGACCTCGGGTATGGCGTCGACAGGCGACCTCGCCCTCGGCCGATCGGGGCGGTCAGCGCTCGTTGGTGAAGCCGCGCAGCCGCACCCGGCGGACCGCGCGGTCGGCGACCTCCACCACCTCCAGGGTGAGCCCGGGCAACCGGACGGTCTCCCCCGGCTCATCGGGCAGATGCCGCAGCCGGGCCAGCACCAACCCGGCCACCGTCGTGTACTCCCGCGACAGCGGGAAGCTCAACCGCACCCCCAGGTCCGGCAGGTCGTGCAGCGGGAAGTCACCGGGCACCAGCAGCGACCCGTCCGGCTCCCGGACGACCTCGCGTACGTCCCGGTCGGTCTCGTCGTACAACTCGCCGACCACCTCCGCCAGCAGGTCCTCCAGGGTGACGATGCCGTCGATGCCGCCGTGCTCGTCGACCACCAGGGCGAGCTGCTGGTGCTCCAGACGAAGCCGGCGCAGCGCGTCGGCGACCGGCAGCGTGACCGGCAGCAGCAGCGGCGGGCGGGCCCGCTCCCCCACCGTGCCGTCGCCGGCGCGCACCAGGTCACGGATGTGCACCACGCCGATCACCTCGTCCAGGCCGCCGGGGCCGGTGACCGGCGCGCGGGACCGTCCGGCGGCGGCGAGCCGCCGGACACCCTCGTCGGCGGCCAGGCCGGCCGGCAGCGTGGTCACGTCCCGTCGGGGCACCAGGATCTCCCGCAGCGTCCGCCCGGCGATGTCGAACGCGCCGGTCAGGATCTCCCGCTGCTGGGCCGACAGGCCGCGCTGACTGACCAGCATCTCCCGCAACTCCTCCTCGGTGGTCTCCTCCCGGCTGGCCTTCGGATTACCGCCGGCCAACCGAACCACCGCGTCGGTGGCCCGGCTCAGCAGCCACACCGCGGGCCGGGACAGTCGGGCGAGCAGGTCCAGCGGGCCGGCGCTGAGCAGCGCCCAGCGTTCCGCCCGCTGCATGGCCAACCGCTTCGGGGCCAGCTCCCCGATCACCAGGGTGACGAAGGTCAACGCCACCGTCACCAGCACCACCGAGGCGGGACGGGCCGCCGCGCCGAGGAAGCCGAGCGGGGCGACCAGCGGCTCGGCCAGCGACACCGCGGCCGCCGCCGAAGCGAGGAACCCGGCCAGGGTGATGCCGAGCTGAATGGTGGCCAGGTAGCGGTTCGGGTCGCGGGAGAGCCGCACCAACCGGTCGCCGGCACGGCTCCGCCGGCCCAACCGCCGCAGCTGCCCCTCGCGCAGCGTCACCAACGCCATCTCGCTGCCGGAGAGCGCGGCGTTGATCAGGACCAGTACGGCTACCAGCACCAACTGTCCGAGCTGAACGCCCATCGCGTACCCCCGTCCGCCGCCTCACGCCACTCAACCGCAGCAGAGCCGGCCGTGGGCGCGGTTTCCGGCCCGCCGGTCCCCGCTCAGTCGACCTCCAGGTCGTCCAGGGAGATCGCGTGGGTCATCAGCCACCGTGCCAGCGCCGACATGCCGAACAGCCAGAGCGGGGCGGACTCGGTGGGGCCGTTGGTGGCGTAGATGGCGAACCGCAGGTCCGGGGCGCGGTACGCCTCGATCCGCCACCGGTGCTGCCGGTCCCGCCAGACCGCCGAAGGGTCCATGGCGTCACCGTAAGTGACGGTCGGTGATCTGGTGGCCGGATACCGGGTCAGCCGGGCACGACGGCTGCGCCGAGCAGGCCCCGCGCCCCCGCGACGAGGAGGGCGAGCCCGATGCCGCCGAGCACCAGCCAACCGAATCCACGCCACCCCGAGCCACGGCCGGGAACGGGCGCCGACGGCGGTCGCCAGACCTCCCGGTACGACCAGGCCAGCACGCCCAACCCGAACGGCAGCAGCCCGACCCAGAACCAGAACCATCGCGTGCCGACCATCGGGGGCGCGCCGGTGACCAGCCGCGCCAGCCAGAGCAGGACCAGCACGGCGGCGAGCAACGCGGCGGTGTCCGCGATTCGGTGGGCGAGAGCCCCGTCGGCCTGCCACGGACCGGCGACTTCGGCGAGCCGTGCGTCCCGGCTCCCGGGCCGGTAGTCACCCGGCGTGCCCGTCGAGGCGGCCCCGGACGGGCTCGGCGTCGCCGCGGGTTCCCGTGCGGGCGGATCGACGAAGGCATATCGGATCTGGCCGGTGGGCACGCTCCAGGCGAGCAGTCCACCCTGCGTGTCGTACTGCGGTCGTGGCCGGCTGCCCCAGTACGCGTCGTCGTCGACCCAGCCGTACGCCCGCTGGAACGTCACCACGCGGCCAGCCGCCAGGTCCCTGTCGAGCTGGTCCACCGTCGACTCGCGGGGCTCCACCCACCACGCCAGGCCGGCCCAGAGCACCCACAGCACCGGCAGCCCCCACCGCAGCATGACCGGAGCAATGCGGCGCCACCGGCCACCGAACGGCCGCGACGGGGACGGGAACGGGGAAGGCTGGGCCATCCCCACACCCTGACAGCCCGCCGCAATCCGATCGTGGGCCGAACGAGCCGCTCAGGTGACGACGATCCGGGCGTCGTCGGGCAGCCGGCGGGTCGCGCCCCGACGGTCCAGCAGCTCCAGCAGCGGCACCGCCACCCGGCGGGTGGTGTCCAGCGCCTGCCGCGCCGCGGAGAGGGTGAACGGCTGGGGCAGGCCGGCCAGCACCCGCACCGCCTCGTCGAGCGCGTCGGGCAGCAGCACGACGCTGTCCGCCAGCCGCAGCAGCGCACCGGCGCGCACGGCGGCCCCGATCTCCCGGGGACCCAGGCCCAGGTCCACGAGACGGTCGGCTTCCGGGGCGCGGAACGGTCGGTCGGCGTACTCGACGCGGACCCGCTGCACGGCCCGGGCCACCTGCTCGGGCAGCGCGCCGGCGCTCGCCGCACCGACCCGGCCCGCGTGGATCCGCAGCGGCGGCCGGACCAACGCCTCCACCAGCACCCGGTCGGGCAGGGACAGGCGCTGACGCAGGGCGTCCACCGGCATCCCCGGCTCCAGCGGGTGCTCCCGGGTGTACCGGGCGACCTCCTCGATCAGCTGCTCGCCGAGCCGCGCCCAGTGCTCGGGATCGGCCAGCCAGTCACCTGCCACGGGCGCGGCGTGCGCCGGCACACCCATCCGGATCAGCGTGCCGGCCCGGACGAGCCGGCGGCGGCGCAGCTCCCCGGCCAGATCGGGTCGCCCGTCCAGGTCGGCGAGGACCTTCGCGCGGGAGACGGCGGCACCCCGGCGGGCCAGCGGCGGCGGGGCCACGTCCAGCACCCGCACCCCGCCGGCCACGTGATGCCGACCCGGATCGCGCAGCAGCGCCCGGTCGCCGACCAGCAGGGGCAGCGGGCGGGCCAGCCGGAGCCGGACGGTGTCCGGGCCGAGCGGGCGGACCCGTACCGGCACCGCCGCCGACCCCACGTGCAGGGTGAGATTGGCCGGCAGGTCGGCCGCCGGATCGCCGGTGAGCCGGACGTCGACGAGGTCGGTGCGGTGAAACCGGCCCGGAGTGAGCAGCGCGTCGCCCCGGCCGAGCCGGTCGCGGGGCGTGCCGCGCAGATTGACCGCCACCCGGGCCACCGCCGTCGCCGCGGACCGGGCCTGGCCGAGTGAGTGCAGCCCGCGTACCCGGACCGGTTCGTCGCTGCCGGCCAGCTCCAACTCGTCGCCGACCCGCAACCGACCTGCGCCGAGGGTGCCGGTGACCACGGTGCCGCTGCCCCGCACGGTGAAGCTGCGGTCGACCCAGAGCCGGACCGGATCGTCCACGCTGGGGGCCGGCAGCCCGGCGGCGAGCCGGTCCAGGGCGGCGCGCAGCTCCGGCAGGCCGGCGCCGGTCAGCCCGCTGACCGCCACCGCCTCCACCGCGCCGAGACTCGTCGCCGCGATCTCGGCCCGGGCCCGGGCCGTCGCCGGCTCCGGATCGGCCAGGTCCGCGCGGGTCACCGCCAGCAGGCCGTACGCGACGCCGAGCGCGTCCAGCGCCGCCAGGTGCTCGGCGGACTGGGGCATCCACCCCTCGTCGGCGGCGACCACGATCAGCGCCGCCGGCACCGGGCCGACCCCGGCGAGCATGTTCGGCACGAACCGCTCGTGCCCGGGCACGTCGACGAACGCGACCGTGCCGCCGGACGGCAGGGTCGTCCAGGCGAAGCCCAGGTCGATCGTCATTCCCCGGCGGCGTTCCTCGGCCCACCGGTCCGGCTCCATTCCGGTCAACGCCCGGACCAGGGTCGACTTGCCGTGGTCGACGTGCCCCGCGGTGGCGACGACGAACACGGTCAGTCGTCCCCGGGTACGCGCAACACGGCCGCCCGGACCGCCTCGTCGTCCGCGGCGGGCACGCAGCGCAGGTCGAGCAGGAGCCGGCCGCGCACCACCCGGCCGAGCACCGGCTGCTCGCCGGTGCGCAGCGGCGCCGCGTACCGCTCGGGCAGGCTCAGCGCCCAGGAATCCAACTCCACGCCGGGGGCGCCTCCGCCGCCGACCACGGCGACCGCCGGCACCACCTCCGCCTTGCGGCCGTCCACGCCGAGCCGGTCGCGCAGCCGCTCCACCCGCTCGCGCAGGACGCCCGGGTCGGCGTGCAGCGCCGCTCGGGTCGGCGTGTCCGGGCGGTGCAGGGTGGCGGCCAGCGCGGCCAGGGTGAGCTTGTCCACGCGCAGCGCCCGGGCCAGCGGATGGCGGCGCAGCCGGTCGACCAGCTCGGCGTCACCGAGCAGCAGCCCCGCCTGCGGGCCGCCGAGCAGCTTGTCGCCGCTGGCGGTGACCAGGGTGGCGCCGGCCCGCAGGGCGCCGGCCGCGTCCGGCTCGTCGGGCAGCAGCGGATCCGGGGCGAGCAGCCCGGAGCCGATGTCGGCGACCACCGGCACGCCCAGGGTGGCCAGCTGCCGTACCGGGGTGGCCGACGTGAAGCCGGTGATCTGGAAGTTCGACGGGTGCACCTTGAGCACGAAGCCGGTCTGCGGGCCGAGCGCGGCGGCGTAGTCGGCGAGCGTGGTGCGGTTGGTGGTGCCCACCTCCCGCAGCCGGGCGCCGGTGCTCTCCAGCAGGTCCGGCAGGCGGAAACCGTCGCCGATCTCGACCAGCTCACCCCGGCTGACCACGATCTCCCGACCGGCGGCCAGCGCGGTGGCGGCCAGCACCAGGGCGGCGGCGCCGTTGTTGACCACGTGCACGGCGCCCGCGTCCGGTACGGCGGCGGCCAGCGCGTCGAGCGCGTCCCGGCCGCGGCGGGCCCGCCGCCCGGTGCTCAGGTCCAGCTCCACATCGGTGTGCCCGGCGGCGGCCACGACCGCGGCGACCGCGGTGGGTGACAGCGGCGCCCGGCCCAGGTTGGTGTGCAGCACGACGCCGGTGGCGTTGAGCACGGCGCGGGGGCCGGGTGCCGGCAACGCCGCGACGGCGGCGTCCCGGACCTCGTCGGGGCCGATCTCGCCGCCGCGGGCCCGCTCCTGCGCGCGGACGACGACCGCCTTGACCCGGTCCCGGCCGAGGGTCGCGGCGGCCGCGGCCAACCGGGGATCGGCGAGCAGCGCGTCGGTACGGGGCACCCGACGCCGCGGGTCCACCGGACCGTCGCCCATCACGTCATCTCCTACCGCCTGTTGGCGGAGACGGACGGGAATCGAACCCGCCTGGCCCGGGTCCCGGACCACTCCGGTTTTGAAGACCGGGAGGGGCACCAGCCGCCTGAACGCCTCCATCGGACATTCGATCACAGCACAGGCGGCGCCGCCCGGTCAGGTGGAAGATCCACCCTCGGTCCGGCGGGCTTCGACCCGTTCGCGCTGCGGCACCACCGTGTACCGAGGGTCGCGGGCGGAGGCCACCCCGCCGTAGAAGATGCCGAACCGGGTCGCGACCGAGGCGGCCAGCAGCGCGGCGCCGGAGAACGCGCCGACCACCCGGCTGCGCCGGCCGAGCAGCGCGCCGGCCACCCCCGCCGCGGTCAGCAGGCGACCGGCGCGCAGCAACCGACCGGGCCGGCCCCGCCGGTAGGGCTCGCTGAGCAGGCCGAGGCGGGTCTCCACCCGGTGCGCGCCGTACAGCTCCATCGCCGCGCCGACCACCGCCATCCGCCGGGCCGGCCCGGCCTCCGCCGGTGGCGCGGCGAGCAGACCCACGCCGGCGCCGCTGGCCAGCGCGCTGCCCGCGAAGATGACCGGCAGCTCCGGGTACGCCTCGTGCCACGACGGCACGGCCGTGTCGGCGAGCAGCACCCCGGTGTACGTGGCCAGCGCGGGCGCGGTACCGGCGGCGAGCAGCCCAGCGGCGTGCCCGACCGGCGGCAACGCCCGGCGGGCCAGTCCGAGCAGCCCGCGCCGGGGCAGCCAGTCGGCGGCCTCGGCGATCGCGGCCACCCCGGCCACCGGCCCGTAGGCGGTGAGGATCCAGGTGCCCACCGACATCGGCGAGGTCGGCTTGGCGACCCGCAGCATGTGGTGGAACCGGGCCGGTCGGCCCAGGTCGTGAATCAGGAAGACGGCGCTGGCGCTGACCGCGGCCAGCGCGGTGACCCGGCCGGCCCGGCGCAACGCAGGTCGGTCGGTGAGCTGCCCGCCCGCGGCGAGCAGCGACGAGCCGGCGGCCAGCCCGCCGGTGAACAGGTACGCGGCGATGTCCCACTTCCAGACCGGCGCCTTCAGGACGGGCCGGCCGTAGTACGAGGTGAACTCGGCCTCCGGAACCCGCAGCTCCTCACCGCCACCACGACGACCGCCCCGCCGCCCCGCGCGCCCGCCGGTCTGCTCGGCGTTCCGCTGCGGCCGCGGGCTCAGGCTCGCTTCGGTCAGGCTCGCGTCGGTCGGGCTCGCGTCGGTCAGGCTCGCCTCGGTCGGGCTCGCGGCGGCGAGCCGGTCGCGGAAGCGGCGGAACAGGGCGCCCACCTCGGGGCGGTGCGGACTCACGAGGAACCTCCGACGAACGCGGCGACGGTGGCCGCCGCCATGGCCAGGGCCGCGAGGCCGGCGCGTTTCCACATCTTCGGCAGGTCGCGGGTGGTCACGACCGGGTCCGGTGGCAGCCCGTACACCTCCGGCTCGTCCAACAACAGGAAGAACGCCCCGTCACCACCCACCCCGTCGTTCGGGTCGTGCCCGTACAACCGCGCCTCGGGCACCCCCCGCTCGTGCAGGGTCGCCACCCGCGCCGCCGCCCGCTCGCGCAGCTCGTCGAGCGGCCCGTACTGGATCGACTCCGTCGGGCACGCCTGCGCACACGCCGGGGTCATCCCCACACCCAACCGGTCGTAGCACAGCGTGCACTTCCACGCCCGACCGTCGTCCTTACGCTGATCGATCACCCCGTACGGGCAGGCGGAAATGCAGTAACCACACCCGTTGCAGATGTCCTCCTGCACCACCACCGTGCCGAACTCCGTGCGGAACAACGAACCCGTCGGACAGACATCCAGACACGCCGCATGCGTGCAGTGCTTGCACACATCCGACATCATCAGCCACCGAAAATCCGTACGCCCCTCCGCACCGCTGCCCCGACCCGGCGGCTGCGCACCCGGCATCCCGAGGAACTGCGGCCCCGAGCCACCGTCACCCGAGTCGGCGGTGACCGGGCCGATGTCCCGTGGGGCT
>NZ_RCVI01000200.1:0-29502 GCF_003667455.1 Micromonospora sp. CV4
CCCGCCCCCGTTGCCGCCCACCTCGACGACGACCAACCCGGCGTAGCCGGCCAGGCCGGCCGTGACCAGTGCGGTTACCAGCAGCGCCGGAGGACCGCCCGGCACCCGGCCGGTGGCCAGGGCGGCCAGGTCGGCGGTGAGCAGGCCGGCCACGGCAAGCGCGAGCAGGCTGACCGGCACACCGGGCAGCACCGAGCGGCCGAACCGGCGCAGGGTCGCCCGCGCCGTCGGCCAACCGCCGGTACGGGTCCAGTCGTGCACCGCCGCGCTGGCCGTGCCCGCCGCCGCGGCGACGGTTAGCAGCGGCGCTGCCGCCAGCACCAGCAGGATGCCGAGCAGCGCCAGGTCGGCGGCATCCCGGACGACGTCGCGCCAGTCCCGCCGGCCGGCGGTGTCCACCGGCTCAGCCCTTGATGCCACTGGTGTTGATCCCCTCGACGAGCATCCGCTGGAACGCGACGAAGAACAGGAAGACCGGCAGCAGCGACAGCACCGACATGGCGAACATCGGCCCGACCGCGCTCTGGCTGGTCGAGTCGATGAACAGGGTCAGCGCGACCGGCACGGTGTAGTCCTCCAGTTGGGAGAGGAACACCAACTGCCGGAAGAAGTCGTTCCAGGTCCAGATGAACGAGAAGATCGCGGTGGTGACCAGCGCGGGGCGGCTCAGCGGCAGGATGATGTGCCGGAAGATGCCGTACGGGCCGGCGCCGTCGATCCGCGCCGCCTCGTCCAGCTCGCGGGGAACGCCCCGCATGAACTGCACCATCAGGAAGACGAAGAACGCCTCGGTGGCCAGGAACTGCGGGATCAGCAGTGGCAGGTACGGCCAGTCCCCGCCGACCAGTCCGAGGGTCCGGAACAGGATGTACTGCGGCACGATCAGCACGTGCTGGGGCAACAGCAGCGTGCCGATCATGACGGCGAACCACATGCCGCGCAGCCGGAACCGCAGCCGGGCGAAGGCGTACGCGGCCAGCAGGCAGGAGAGCCCGTTGCCGACGACGGTGAGCAGGCTGACCATGGCGCTGTTGAGGAAGAACCGGCCGAAGCTGACGTCGAAGTTGGACCATCCGGCGGTGTAGTTGCCCGGGGTGAACCGCTCGGGCAGCAGCCCCACGTTGTTGACGATCTCCTCCTGGGACTTCACCGAGGTGCCGACCATCCAGATCAGCGGGTAGAGCACCACGGCGACGATCGCCACCAGGATCAGCAGTCGCAGCACCGGCCGGCCGGCCGGTCGTCGGCGCGCGGTCGGCGCCGGTCCGGTCGGTACGCCGGCCGTCCGGGTCACCGCCACCATCACCGGTCCTCCCCGTCGGAGTAGTGCACCCAGAACCGCCCGGTGCTGAAGAAGATCGCGGTGATCACCGCGATGGCGAGCAGGAACACCCAGGCCATGGCCGACGCGTAGCCCATTTCGAGGTCGGTGAAGCCGGTGATGTAGAGGTTCAGCGTGTACATCAGGGTGGAGTCGACCGGGCCGCCGGTGCCGTTGCTGAGCACGAACGCGGCGGTGAAGCCCTGGAAGCCGTTGATCGTTTCCAGCACCAGGTTGAAGAAGATCACCGGGGAGAGCATCGGCAGGGTGACGTTGCGGAACTGGCGGAACCGGCCGGCGCCGTCGACCGACGCGGCCTCGTACAGCTCGGTGGGCACCTGCTTGAGCCCGGCCAGGAAGATCACCATCGGCGCGCCGAACTGCCAGATGGCCAGCACCATCAGCGTCTCCAGGGCCCAGTCCGGGTCGTTGACCCAGGGCTTGCCCTGGATGCCGAAGAGGCTGAGCAGCGAGTTGAACGCGCCGTCGCGGTTGAACATGTTGACCCAGACGATGGCCAGCGCGACGCTGCCGCCGAGCAGCGACGGCAGGTAGAACAGCCCGCGGAACAGCCCGACCCCGCGCCAGGCGTGGTTGAGCAGCAGCGCCACGCCGAGCGCCGCGGCCAGCTTCAGCGGTACGGCGATGAGCGCGAAGGTCAGGGTCACCCGCACCGCGTGCCAGTACGACGGGTCGGCGGTGAACATCCGCTCGTAGTTGGCCAGCCCCACCCACTCCACCTCGGAGAACGGGGTGAGGATGTCGTAGTTGGTGAAGCTCAGGTAGAGCGACAGCAGCATGGGGATCGCCGTGACACCCATCAGGCCGATGAGCCACGGCGACAGGAAGACGTACCCCGCCAGACCTTCGCTGTGCCGGAGGCGACCGGGCCCACGCCTCTCGGCGTGGGCCCGGTCGGTGCCGGGGCCGCGTCGGGTCGGGTCGGGTGCCGTGGTCAACGCCACGAACAGCTCCTCTCCTCGCGTTGGGTCTGTGTCGAAGTCCCCGGTCGAGCCGAGGCGGAGTCCAGGCGGCGGTCCGGCAAGGCGGAGATTGGTCCGGATACCGGTGTCGTATCCGGACCAATCTCCAACGCGGCCGGGCGTTGTCTGGGCCCGCCGCAGGCCGGCCAGGGACTTCGACACAGACCCTGGGGGCGGTCAGGCGATGGCGGCCTTGCACGCCTCGATGAACTGGGTGGCGGCCTCGGCGGGGGTGGCCCGGGCGTACTGCGCGTTCTCGGCGGCCTTGATCAGCTCGGACTTGACCTTGCTGTGGCCCTTGATCGGCACCTGCGGGGACTTGCCGAACTTCTGGGTCAACTCCGCCTCGACGGCGATGGACTGCTTCATGGCCGGGTCGGTGGTGTCGTCGCTGACCACCCGGCGCAGGTCCAGGTTGGACGGCAGGCCGCGGTCGGTGCCGAGCAGCTTGACCGCCTCCTGGTCGTTGTTCAAAAAGTTGATCACGTCGACCGCGACGTCCTTGTTCTTGCTGCCCTTGAACACCGACCAGTACATCGAGGCCCGGGCCCACTGCGCGCTCGGGTCACCGGGGTAGGCGATCACGCCCAGCTCATCCTTGGTGTTCTTCTTCAGGTCCGGCATCTGGTTGGCCCAGACCCAGGAGGTCGCCGACTTGCCGGTGACCACCAACTGCTTGGTGACGTCGCTGGAGTTGCCCTCGTGGATGACGTCGGCGGTCGGGGTGGCCTTACGGTCCCGGGCGCCCTTCCACAGGTCGAACCACCTCGTCACGTCCTCGGCGGTGAAGCCCAGTTCGGAGCCCTTGTAGAGGTCCTTGCCCTGCTGGCGCAGCCAGACCCAGAGCGCCTTGTAGTCGGCGCTCGGGTCCTGGGTGCCGGGTACGCCGGTCTTCTTCGACACCTGCTCGGCCCAGGCGATGTGCTGCTCCCACGACATCCCGGTGGTGGGCTCGGGCAGGCCGTTCTTGGTCAGCAGCGTCTTGTTGTAGACCAGGCCCTGGGTGTTCTCCCCGGCGGCCAGGCCGGCGAGCTTGCCGTCAACCACGCCGTACTGCCAGAGGCTCTCGGGGAACTTGGAGGTGTCCAGCTTGCCGGACTTCTGGTACGAGGTCAGGTCGAGCGTGGTGTTGCGGGCCGCGTACTCGGCCAGGTAGTTGTCGTCGATCTGGAACAGGTCCGGCGGGTTGCCACCGGCCGTGAGCGTCGCCAGTTTGTCGAAGTAGCCCTGGTTGGCCTGCCAGGTCTTCTCGAACGTCACGTTCGGGTGCTTCTTGGTGTAGAGGGCGAGGGCGTCCTCGGTCAGCTTGGCCCGGGCGTCACCGCCCCACCAGAAGATGGAGAGCTTGACCGGGGCGTTCGGGTCGGCGGCGCCGCCGTCGTCGTCTCCGCAGGCAGCGGCGCCGAACATCAACGGCGCGGCGACCGTCGCGGCGAGCAGGCCGCGCAGCAGGCGCCGCCGGGGCAGCGAGGTACGGTGACTGCGCCCGACGGACGCGTCAGTGGTGGGGGGCGTTGCGGGGTGCATGTGCGCTCACTCCTCGGCATTAGGAGGCGACGGCGTCACCGGTGGCCGCGGTCGGGGTGCCCGGGCCCGCAGGGCAATGCGGGTCCGGGCCCGGCGGCGCGGCCAGGGGACGTGCCGGTCGGGCCTGCGGGCCCGGGCCGGTCGAGTCGCGGATGACCAGGTCGGTCTGGAGCATTACCTGTGCGGTCGTACGACGGACGCCGAGCGCCGTGCCGGCACCGGGCCCCCGCGTACCACGCGGTGACTCGGTGTCCTGTTGCAGCAGCATGTCGACGGCCGTCCGGCCGGCGGCCCCGGTGGGTGTGGCCACCGTCGTCAGTTTGGGGCGGGTCAACCGGCTCAGGGCGATGTCGTCGACCCCGACGACACTCACCTCCTGCGGCACCCGGACCCCGAGCGCGTCCAGCCCCTCGATGAGGCCGATCGCCATCAGGTCGTTGTAGGCAAGCACGGCGGACACGCCGCTGCGCCGCACCTGCTCGGCGACCGCGTGTCCGCCGGTCTCGGTGGGCGCGTTCGGGCCGAGCAGGGTCAGCTCGGTGCCGCCGGCGCGGGCCGCCGTGGCGGCGGCGCGGCGCATCTCCCGGTTGGTCCACGAGCTGCGGGGGCCGCCGAGCAGCGCGATGTGGGTATGACCCAGGCCGATCAGGTGCTCGATCGCGGCCCGGGCGCCCTGCCCGACATCCATCAGCACACAGGGCAGGCCGGTGACCTGTCGGTTCACGACCACCAGCGGCACCTCGCGGCTGAGCTGCTCGATCAGGCTGTTGCTCATCCGCGGGCTGCACAGCAGGACCCCGTCCACCTGCTTGGCCAGGGCGTGGACCAGCTCCTCCTCGGCGGTCGGGTCCTCATTGGTGTCGGCCACGAAGACGTGGTAGTCGCGGTGCCGGGCCTGGCTCTCCGCCGCCTTAATCAGGGGCGGGAAGAAGGGGTTCGCGATGTCCGCGATGATCAGGCCGATGTTGTGCGTACGGCCGGTGATCAGGGCCCGGGCTGCCCGGTTCGGCCGGTAACCCAGATCCTCCGCGCAGGCCAGCACCCGGACCCGGGTCTCCGGGTTGACCAGGTGCGGAGCGGAGAAGGTGCGCGACACGGTGGAGATGTGCACCCCGGAGGCGCGGGCGACGTCCCGGATGGTGACTGGCACGGCGGCCCCTTCGTCCGATGTGGCGGCGGTCACGTGGGTGTGGCCCATTAATGCAAACGGTTGCGCCAGTGTCAACGGTGGATGGTTACGGTTCTGTTGCGTCAGGACTCCCGTTGGCGACTTCCAGGCCCGCAAACACTGACATTTACCGCCGATTGCGTCGCCGTCGTTGACGCACTCGGATCGATCGTGATTACTTCACTGCAAACCTTTGCAGGATCACCGGGGAGGCGACCGAATGTCACCCAGAGCCGACGGCCGGGTCCGGCACGCCGTCGTGGGCACCGGCGCGCGGGCGGAGATGTTCGTCCGGGCCCTGGTGCTCGACCACGCGGACACCACCGAACTGGTCGCCTTCGCCGACGTCAACCGGTCCCGGATGGACGCCCACAACCGCTGGCTCACCGAGCTGGGCCACCGCCCGGTGCCGACCTACCCGGCCGGCGACTTCGTGGCCATGCTGGACAAGGAGCGGGTCGACGTCGTCCTGGTCACCAGCGTCGACGTCACCCACGACGAGTACGTGGTCGCCGCGCTGCGCGCCGGGCGCGAGGTCGTCACCGAGAAGCCGATGACCGTGGACGTGCCCCGCTGCCGGCGGATCCTGAACGCCGTGGCGGAGACCGGCGGCCGGGTGACGGTCGCCTTCAACTACCGCTACAACCCGCTGCACGAGCAGGTCCGCCGGCTGCTCGCCGACGGGGCGGTCGGCGAGATCGGCTCGGTGCACTTCGAGTGGCTGCTCGACGTGCGGCACGGCGCCGACTACTTCCGCCGCTGGCACCGGGACAAGGCCACCTCCGGCGGGCTGATGGTGCACAAGGCCAGCCACCACTTCGACCTGGTCAACTGGTGGCTCGACGCCACCCCGGTCGAGGTGTACGCGGCGGGGCGCCTGTTCTTCTACGGCGAGGACGGCCGCCGGCACGGCTACGCCCGCGACTACGACCGGGCGTACGGCTCCCCCGCCGCCGCGGACGACCCGTTCGCGCTGCGGCTGGACGCGCACCCCCGACTGCGCGAGCTGTACCTCGACGCCGAGGCCGAGGACGGCTACCAGCGCGACCGCAACGTGTTCGCCCCCGGGGTGAGCATCGAGGACGACATGGCCGTGCTCGCCCGCTACTCCACCGGCGCCACGATGACCTACCACCTCACCGCGTACGCCCCCTGGGAGGGTTACCGGGTGATGGTCAACGGCAGCCGGGGCCGGCTGGAGCTGGAGGTCACCGAGAACGACTTCGTCGACCGGGGCACCGCCGGCGCGGTCAAGGGCGCCGCCCTGCACGGCGCCGAAGCGCCGGCCGAGGGCGGCGGCGGGACGCTCACCCTGCGGCCGTTCTGGGAGCCGCCCCGGCGGATCCCCGTCGAGGGCCGCACCCGGCACGGGCACGGCGGCGCGGACGCGCGGATGACCGGGGTGCTCTTCCGTGGCCACCCCGATCCGCTCGACCGCGCCGCGACCGCCGACGACGGCGCCCTGGCCCTGCTCACCGGCCTGGCCGCCAACCGGTCCTTCGAGACCGGGCAGCCGGTCCGGGTCGCCGACCTGCTCACCCCCCGCTGACCCACCGACGAGGAGCCCATCCCCGTGCCCACGTTCGACGACACCGACCTGCTCCTGCCGCCCGAGCCCGGCCAGCGCGCGCTGGCCCGGGAGCTGTACGCCCTCGCCGCGGAACAACCCATCATCTCGCCGCACGGGCACGTCGACCCGGCCCTGCTCGCCGAGGACCAGCCGTTCCCGGACCCGGCGCAACTGCTCATCGTGCCGGACCACTACCTGACCCGGATGCTGCTCAGCCAGGGCGTGCCCCCGGCGGAGCTGGGTGTGCCCACCCGCGACGGCAGCGCCGTGGAGACCGACGGCCGGGTCATCTGGCGGAACTTCGCCGCGCACTGGCACCTGTTCCGGGGCACCCCGTCGCGACTGTGGCTGGAGCAGACCTTCCGCACCGTGTTCGGCGTGCACACCCCGCTCGGCCCGACCACGGCCGACACCCTCTACGACGAGCTGGCCGCCCGGCTCGCCGAGCCGGACTTCCGACCCCGAGCGCTGTTCGAGCGGTTCGGCATCGAGGTCCTCGCCACCACCGAGTCGCCCTTGGACGACCTCGGCCAGCACGCCAAACTGGCCGCCGACGGGTGGGGCGGGCCGGGCGGGCGGGTGGTCACCACCTTCCGTCCCGACGACGTGGTGGACATGGAGTTCGAGGGCTGGTCGACCAACGTCGACCGCCTCGGCGAGCTGGCCGGGGAGGACACCGGCACGTACGCCGGTTACCTGGCCGCGCTGCGGGCACGCCGGGCCGCGTTCATCGCGGCCGGGGCCACCTCCTCCGACCACGGCCACCCCACCGCGCGCACCCTGGACCTGGCGCCGGAGGAGGCCGCGCGGCTGTACGACCGGGGCCGGCGCGGCGAGGCCGACCCGGCCGACGCGGAGGCGTTCCGGGCGCACATGCTGGTGGAGTTCGCCCGGATGTCGCTCGACGACGGCCTGGTGCTGCAACTGCACCCCGGCGCGGTGCGCAACCACAACCGGTGGCTGCACGCCCGGCACGGTCGCGACGTCGGCGGAGACGTCCCGCAGGCCACCGAGTACGTGCACGCGCTCGCCCCGCTGCTGGAGCGCTACGGCAACGACCCCCGGCTGCGGGTGGTGCTCTACACCCTCGACGAGGACACCTTCACCCGCGAGCTGGCGCCCCTGGCCGGCGGCTACGCCGCGCTGCTGCTCGGCGCGCCCTGGTGGTTCCTGGACTCCCCCGAGGTGCTGCGCCGGTTCCGGGAGACGGTCACCGAGACCGCCGGGTTCTACAACACCACCGGGTTCGTCGACGACACCCGGGCGTTCTGCTCCATCCCGGTCCGCCACGACGTGGCGCGCCGGGTCGACGCCGGCTTCCTGGCCCGGCTGGTCGCCGAGCACCGGCTGCCGATGGACGAGGCCGCCGAGACCATCGTCGACCTGGCGTACCGGCTGCCCAAGCGGGTCTTCAACTTCGGAGGGGCCAACCAGTGAGCATCACCATCACCTCCGTCGAGGTGCACGACGTGCGGTTCCCGACCGCCGCGCGGGGCGACGGCTCGGACGCGATCAACCGGGGCGACTACTCGGCGACCTACGTGGAGCTGGGCACCGACGCCGGGCCGACCGGCGCCGGTTTCACCTTCACCAACGGCCGGGGCAACGAGATCACCTGCGCGGCCGTCCGCGCGCTCGCCCACCACGTGCGGGGTCGCACCGTTGAAGAGATCGCCGCCGAGCCGGTGGCGTTCTGGCGTTCGCTCAGCGCCGATGTGCAGCTGCGCTGGCTCGGCCCGGAGAAGGGCGTCATTCACATGGCGACCGGCGCGCTGGTCAACGCGGTCTGGGACCTGCGGGCCACCCTGGCCGGCAAACCGATGTGGCGGTTCCTCGCCGAACTGCCCACCGACGACCTCGTCGCCAGCGTCGACTTCCGGCACATCACCGACGCGCTCACCCCGGACGAGGCCGCCGCCATCCTGGACAAAGGACGCGACGGACTGACCGACCGGTTGGCCACCCTCGAACGGGACGGCTTCCCCTCGTACACCACCTCGGTCGGCTGGCTCGGCTACCCGGACGACAAGGTGCGCGCGCTGACCCGGCAGGCGTACGACGACGGCTGGCGGGCGATGAAGATGAAGGTCGGCGGCCCGCTCGCCGACGACCTGCGGCGGGCCCGGATCATCCGGGAGGAGATCGGCCCCGACGCGCTGCTGATGATGGACGCCAACCAGGTCTGGGACGTCGACGAGGCGATCACCGCGATGACCACCCTCGCTGAGGTCGACCCGTACTGGATCGAGGAGCCGACCCACGCCGACGACATCCTCGGCCATGCCCGGATCGCCCGCGCCGTCGACGAGCTGACCGGTGGGCGCTGCCGGGTGGCCACCGGTGAGGTGGCGGCCAACCGGGTGATCTTCAAGCAGCTGCTCCAGGCCGAGGCGATCGGCGTGATGCAGATCGACGCGTGCCGGGTCGGCGGCGTCAACGAGGTCCTCGCCGAGCTGCTGCTGGCGGCGAAGTTCGGGGTGCCGGTCTGCCCGCACGCCGGCGGCGTCGGCCTCTGCGAGTACGTCCAGCACCTGGCGATCTTCGACTACCTGCGGGTCGGCACCGGCCTGGACGGGCGGATGATCGAGTACGTCGACCACCTGCACGAGCACTTCGTCGACCCGGTCCGCACCCGTGGCGGCCGCTACCTGCTGCCCGAGCGGCCCGGCTACAGCGCCACCATGAAGCCGGCGTCGATCGCCGAGTTCCGCTTCCCGGACGGCCCGGCATGGCGGTGACCGTCGGCGCCTCCCGGCTCGGCCTGGGTGTCCTGCGACGGCTGCCCGCCGAGGCCCGGCCGCTGGTGCGACCCGGCACCGTGCCGGCCGGCGTCGTCCACCTCGGGCTCGGCGCGTTCCACCGGGCGCACCAGGCCGTCTACACCGAGGCCGCGATCGGCGCGGCCGGCGGCGACTGGGGCATCATGGCGGTCGCCCCCCGCAGCACCGCCCTGGTCGAGGCGCTCACCGCGCAGGACAACCTGTTCAGCGTCAGCAGCCTCTCCGCCGCCGGCAGTGCCACCCGGGTGGTCGGCGCGTTCAGCGGGGTCCGGCACGCGGCCAGCGACCCGGACGCCGTGGTGGCGCTGCTCGCCGACCCGGCGGTGCGGGTGGTGACACTGACGGTCACCGAGAAGGCGTACCAACTCGACCCGGTGACCGGCCAGCTGTGCCCCGACTCGGCGCTCGCCGCGGACCTGGCCGGCGGCCGCCCGCCGATCACCGTGCCGGGGCTGCTGCTGCGCGGGCTGGCCGCCCGGGCCGCCGCAGACGCCGGGCCGGTGGCGCTGGTCAGCTGCGACAACCTGCCGGCCAACGGCCGGCGGCTGCGCGGTCTGGTCGACCAGGCGGTCGGCCGGGCCGCCGGGGTGCCGGCCGGGCTCGTCGACTGGGTGGCGGGCAATGTGACCTGCCCGGGGACCATGGTGGACCGGATCGTGCCGGCCACCACCGCGGAGACGATCGACTCGGCCCGGCGGGCGCTCGGCGTGACCGACCTCGCCGCGGTGGCCGCCGAGCCGTACGCGCAGTGGGTCATCGAGGACGACTTCCCCGGCGGCCGGCCCGGCTGGGAGCACGCCGGCGCGGTGCTCACCGGCGACGCCGGCCCGTGGGAACGGCTGAAGCTGCGCACCCTCAACGGCGTGCACTCGGCCGTGGCGTACCTGGGCGCGCTGGCCGGCCGGGAGACCGTCGCCGAGGCGCTGGAGATCCCGCACCTGGCCGACGTGCTGCGCCGGCTCATCGCCGAGGACGTGGCACACAGCTTCACCCCGCCCGACGGGGTGCGGGTCGTCGACTACGGGGAACAGGTCCTCGCCCGGTTCGGCAACCCCGCGATCCACTACCGCACCCTCCAGGTGGCCACGGACGGTTCGCAGAAGCTGCCGCAGCGGGTCCTGCACACCATCGCCGACCTGCGCGCGGCCGGCCGGTCCGCCCGCTGGGGCGCGCTGGTCGTGGCCGCCTGGCTGCGCTTCGCGCTGGGGTACGCCGACGACGGCCGGGGGCTGCCGTTGCAGGACCCCCTCGCCGGGCCGATCCGGGCCGCGCTGGACGCGGGGGCGCAGACGCCGGCCGGCGCGGTGGACGCGGTCTTCGCGCTGCGCGAGATCTTCCCGGCCGAGGTGGCCGGGGACGACGAGGTACGGGCCGAGGTGACCGGCTGGCTGACCGCGCTGGCACGGCACGGCGTCGAGGCGACACTGGCGGGCGCCCGGTGAACGGACCGACACCGCCCGGTGCCCGGTGAGCGGGCCGACGTCGCCACCCCGGGTGGCGGTGATCGGGGCGAACGGACACGGCCGGTGGCACCGGCGGGTGATCGCGCCGCTGCACGCCGCCGGTCGGCTGCGGCTGGTCGCCCTGGTCGACGTACGGCCGGTGGAGGACGACCCGGACGCGCCGGTGCCGCCCGGGGTGGAGGTCTTCACCGACCACCGTGCGATGCTCGCCGCGGCGCGCCCGGAGGTGGTGGTGATCTGCACCCCGCCACACACCCACCTGCCGATCGCCCGGGACGCCCTGGCCGCCGGCGCGGACCTGCTGCTGGAGAAGCCGCCGGTGCTGTCGCTGGCCGAGCACGAGGAGCTGACCGCGGCGCTGACCGAGGCCGGGCGGGTGGCCCAGGTCGGCTTCCAGGCGCTCGGCTCGGCGGCGCTGACCGCGCTGACCGACGCGCTGGCCGCCGGCCGGCTCGGCACGGTCACCGGCATCGCCACCGTCGCCGCGTGGCAACGGCCGGACGCCTACTACGCCCGCTCCCCCTGGGCCGGTCGGCGGAGTGTGGACGGTCGACCGGTGCTGGACGGCGCGCTGGCCAACCCTCTCGCGCACGCGGTCATGCAGTGCCTGGCGGTCGCCGAGGCGCTCGGCGGGGCGCGGCCGTGGCCGGTCGCCATCGAGGTGGAGCGCTACCGGGTACGACCGATCGAGGTGGAGGACACCGCCGTGCTGCGGGTCCGGTTCCGCGCCGGCCCGCCGGTGCTGGCCGCGGTCACCCTGGCCGCCGAGGAGTTCGTGGCGGGCGAGGTGGTGGTCACCGGCACGGCGGGCCGGGCGGTGCTGGAGTACCCGACGGACCGGTTGCGACTGCCCGGCGACGTGGTGACCCGCCGCGTTCCGGGACGGCGAGGGCTGCTGGAGAACCTGCTGGCGCACCGGGCCGACCCGGCCCGGGTGCCGCTGATCGCCCCGCTGGCCCGTACCGCGCCGTTCACCGCGCTGCTGGACGCCCTGCGGGCCGCGCCGGAGCCCCGACTGCTCGACGGCGATCTGGTCGACGTGGTGGGCGACGGCGGGGAGCGGGTACGCCACCTGCGGGGCGTCGCCGACGTGCTGCGCCGGGCGGCCGAGCGGGGGGCGCTGCCGGGCGAGCTGGCGGTGCCGTGGGCGGTGCCGGCGTACCGCGCGGAGCTGGCGGGATAGGGGGCGACGGCAACCGGAGTGCAAACAGCGCCCGGACTCGTCCGGGCCAGATCGGACGTAACCCCGGATACCCGACCGACGGCGGTCGGGGCGATGCTCGTCGACCTGGACAACTGCAACATTCCTGCATATAGATGGTGTTGACTCTCATAAAACCCCGAACCTACCGTTCCTGGTGACTCCCGAACCACCACCAGCGAACGGGAAGAATCGATGCGCAGAATCCTCGCCGGCGCTACGGTCGTGGCCCTCCTGCTCGGTGCCGCCCCGGCCGGCGCCGCTCCCCGCTCCGGCTCACCGGCCTCCGCCGGCGACGGGCTCTCCTGGGCGGCCCGCCACCTCGGCCGGCAGGCGCTGCCCGAGCGCGACGGCTGGGCGGCCGAGGGCACCGGGACCACCGGCGGTTCGACGGCGGCCCCCGAGCGGACCCGGGTGGTCCACAACCGGGCCGAGCTGGTCGACGCGCTCGGCGGCGACAACGCCGGCAACGCCACCGACGCCACCCCGAAGCTCATCTACGTGGACGGCACGGTCGACGGCTTCGAGGGGCCCGACGGCGCGCCGCTGAGCTGCGCCGACCTGGCCGACCCGGAGTACCGGCTGGACGCCTACCTGGCCGCGTACGACCCGGCGGTGTGGGGTCGGGTGCCGCCGGCCGGGCCGCTGGAGGAGGCCCGGGTGCGCTCGGTGGCCAACCAGACCCGGCAGACCCAGGTCAACGTCGGCCCCAACACCACCATCGTCGGGCTGCGCGGCGCCCGCCTGACCGGGCTCACCCTCATGATCGACCGAGCGTCGAACGTCATCGTCCGCAACCTGACCTTCGTGGACGCCCGGGACTGTTTCCCCGCCTGGTCACCGACCGACGGCGAGGCCGGCAACTGGAACAGCCAGTACGACCAGATCTCGGTACGCCGCAGCGAACACGTGTGGGTCGACCACAACACCTTCACCGACGGCGACAACCCGGACAGCGCCCAACCGACCTACTTCGGACGGCCGTACCAGGTGCACGACGGTTCGCTGGACGT
Organism: Micromonospora sp. CV4; assembly: GCF_003667455.1. NCBI lineage: Bacteria > Bacillati > Actinomycetota > Actinomycetes > Micromonosporales > Micromonosporaceae > Micromonospora > Micromonospora sp. CV4. The sequence continues at coordinate 13,027 of NZ_RCVI01000200.1, forward strand.
CACGCACACGGCCAGCCTGGTCACCGCCTCCTGGAACCGCTTCACGGGGCGCGACAAGCTGATGCTGATCGGCTCGTCCAACACCGTCGGCCCGGACGTGGGCCGGCTGAGGGTCACTCTGCACCACAACCTCTTCGACGGCGTCCTGCAACGGCTGCCCCGGGTGCGCTTCGGCCAGGTCGACGTCTACAACAACCACTACCGGCTCGGCGGGAACGACTTCCAGTACGCGCTCGGCGTCGGCGTGCAGTCCGCGCTGTACGTCCAGAACAACTTCTTCACACTCGACGCGGCGGTCGCCCCGGCCGACCTGCTGTACGACTGGGGCGGCACCGCGCTCACCGAGCGGGGCACCTGGATCCGCCAGAGCGACGGCCCGGCCCGGCCGGTCGACCTGCTGGCGGCGTACAACGCGGCGCACGACCCCGACCTGGGCGCCGACGCCGGCTGGACGCCCACCCTGCGCCACGGTCCGGTCCTGCCGGCGCCGCTGGTTCCGCTCCTGGTCGGCCCGCTCGCCGGCGCCGACCGCCTGCCGGCCTGACCCGCCCGCCCTCCGTCGCGGCGGCGCCGGAGCCCTCCCGGCCGGGTCGACGCGCGCACGGCGTCGGCCCGGTGCGGTGGGTCGGGTCGGCGACGCACGGGGCGATCACCATGGTGAAGATCGGCTATAAGTGACGCATGGACTTCCCGCCGCACCTGGGCAGCATGCCGATGCACGCGATCACCGAGATCCACGGCGAACCGGGCCTGCTGGAACGCTTCCGGTTGGAGATCCAGCAGTTCGACGACAGCGCCCGGGCCCGGCTGACCGCCGCGCTCGACCTGGCCGCCGACCTGCACCGCGACGACCGGCGGGTTCGCGAGCCGTACCTCAACCACCTGCTGCGGGTGGCCATCCGGTTGATGCACCACTACCAGGTGCGCGACGTCGACGTGATCGTCGCCGGCCTGCTGCACGACGCTGTGGAGGACCACCCGGCCGAGCTTGCCGACGGGGGCGGCGACCCGCGCGGGGGCGCGCTGGCCACGCTGGCCGCCCGGTTCGGACCGCGGGTGGCGACGCTGGTCGCGGCCGTCACCAACCCGGTGTACGACCCGCAGCGCGACCGCAACACGCAGTACCGCGAGCATCTGGTGGTCAGCCTGGACCGGGAGCCCTGGGCCCGGGTGATCAAGGTTTCGGACTTCACCGACAACGGGGTGGGTGTGATCCACACGGTCGGGCCGAAGGTGGTCTCCTCGGCGATCAAGTACCGGCCGCTGGTGCCGCTCTTCCGCGACCTGATCGGCCGGCCCGACACACCGCTCTCGCTGCCGGTGAAGCGGCACATCTTCAGCCAGCTCGACCTGGCCGAGGAGCGGTTCAGCGCGATCCTGGACCAGCCCGCCCACCCCAACTGACCAGGCCCGACGCATCACCCGACCGGGTTCTGCGACAAGATCTCAGATCTCCGAAGAAGCCTCCCGTAATACGGTGAGTTCGCGCCAGATGAGAGGGGAAATGCCCTCTTGGTCGAATTGTCGGCGCGACCAGCCGATCGGGAGGATTCGACCATGCGCGACCTTTCTCGTCGTGATCTGCTCAAGGCGACGGCCGTTGGCGCCGGGGCGGTTGCGCTCCCGGTCATGATGGCCGGTGGCAGCTCGGCAATCGCGGCCGACGACCTGGGTGCCTCCTCCAGCGCGACCTACCCTCCGGCGACGTTGACCGGCCGTATCGTCCGTCCCCAGAGCCCCGACTACGCGAGCGCGAGCCTCGGCTGGGACGAACTCTTCGTTCACTATCCGCTGGTCATCGTCTTCGCCCAGGAGACCCGGGACGTGGTCAACGCCCTCACGTGGGCGCGGCAGAACGACGTCGCACTGCGGGTCCGCAGCGGCCGTCACAGCCTTGAGGGCTGGTCGAACGTCGACAACGGCATCGTGATCGACGTCAGCGAGCTGAAGGGCGCCCACATCGACACCGGCAGTCGCACCGCACGAGTCGGCGCCGGGCTCAACCAGTTGGAGGCGGTGACCGCGCTCGGGGAGTACGACCTGGCGGCGACGACGGGAACGGAGGGCAGCGTCGGTCTGTCCGGTGCGACCCTCGGCGGCGGTTTCGGCTTCCTCACCCGCTACCTCGGGATGGCCTGCGACAACCTGATCGGGGTGGAGATCGTGGTGGCGTCGGGCGCCGACGGCGCGGAGGTGCTCAAGGTGGACCCGTGGAACCACCCGGACCTGCTCTGGGCGCTGCGCGGAGCGGGAAACGGCAACTTCGGCATCGTCACCTCGCTCACCTACAAGGTGGCTCCACTCAAGAGCGTCGCCTACCTCCAGGCGACCTGGGAGGGCCTCGACGACCTGCACGGGGTCTTCGACAGATGGCAGCGCAGCGCACCGTTCGCCGACCCCCGCCTCGGCAGCCAACTCGAGGTCCACAAGAACGAGATCCTGCTGTTCGGGGTGCTCGCGGAGGGTTCCGAGGCAGAGGCGCGAACGTTGTTGGAACCGGTCCTGTCGGTGGGCAACCCCGAGGTGACGGTGCAGATCGGAGGCTGGGGCGACACCTACGCCGGATTCCAGATTCCGACCGAGGACGAGCCCGCGAACTGGAAGTTCTTCTCGCAGTTCACCAGCGAGCCGTTCCCGGAGAAGGCGATCAGCATCATCCGCGCATTCATGGAGGACGCCCCCTCGGACGACAGCAACTTCTTCACCCAGGCCTTCGGTACGGGGGCGCAGCGGAAGGAACCGTTCGGCGGCGCGGCCTTCCCGCACCGCGACGCGCTCTTCTATTCCGAGCCCGGCGCCGGCTGGGGCACCCGTGGGGAGCCGGACAGCGGCGACGCCGTCACCCCGATCGCCCAGACCTGGATCGCCGAGTTCAGCCAGGCGCTGCGCCCCTACGTGAATGGCGCCTACGTCAACGTGCCGAACATCGGGATGGCGGAATGGGAGACCGCCTACTGGGGACGCAACTTCGACCGGCTGCGCAAGATCAAGGCGACGTACGACCCCCACAACGTCTTCCAGTACGAGCAGAGCATCCCGCCGGCCACACACTGACCTGCCCGGGGCAGCGCCCGGTGGCACCCACCCCCACCTCCACCACCCCGAGGGGGCGGGGGTGGACGCCGAGCCGGCAGAGAGCAGCGCGTGGGTGTTGGTGTGGCGGTGAGTCGATCACGGATGCCGGGAGGCAGGGCCGGCCGTACCGGCCCGCACCAGGTGCTCCAGCCACGGCGTCGGCGCCACGCCCAGTTCCCGGGGCGGCGACGAAGCCGAGGGTCAGCTCGTCGAAGACCGCCGCGTACGGGGGCGTGACCGGCATCGCCTCGGTGTCGTACGCGGCCTCCACCAGGTGGGCCAGCGACGCGTCGTCGAAGACCGCGGCGCGGGTGCCCGGATCGGCCAACCGCACCAGCACTCCGTCGACGAAGTCCACCGCACCGGCCTCCCCGCTGCCCGTGCCGGTGCACTGCGCCCGGCTCGGCACGAGGATCGCGAAGGGCCCGTCACCCGACCGTCACCGCCACCGTCACCGGGGCCCGAAGCAGCCTCGACTGTCGGGAACTGAGCATCCGTACCGCCGCGCGTGTGGGGGTGGTGTTGCTGAAGAGCTCGATACCTCAGAGTCATCTTTATACCTCTGAGTCATCGCGCTCTTCACCCCATCCGCACCCCCACCGCTCATCCTCCGTGGGGTATCGGTTGTGCACGACGACGCGTAGCGGATGCGGTGTGGTGCTGGCGAGGTCGCCGAGCATCACGAGCAGCAGCCGGCCGCCGACGGCGTGGCGGCGGGCATATCGGTCACGGGTTGTTAGCGTGAAACGCTGATCCGTGACCATGGAGGGGTGCCATGACGGACGCCCCCGACGGGAGGCCACGGCCCGCGGACCAGTGGCGGCAACGGGGCCTGCGCGGGTTGACCATCACCCGGGACGCGAGTGTCCGCGGTTGGCGGTGGTGGACGCGAACCTGGGATCGACTCGTCGCGTCACTCCAGGACGAGGCGCCGCAGGTCCGGGCGCCGCACCATCACCAACCGGCCCGCTCGTCGAACAGCGCGAGGCGCCTCGACCGATCACGGTTCCCGCCCTCGGATACGTGTACGCGTTCCACATCCGCGCCACCTTCGCCTGGTCGTCGCAGGAAAGCCTCCGCTCCGAGGTGCTGAGCTGGTACGTGGACTACTTCCAGCCGCACGCGATCCAGCGGCTGACCCGGCTCGCCGCCGACGCCGCCCGAAACCTGCCCCCACACCGGGCGGCCGACCTGGAGCTGGCGTTGCGGCAGGCGATCACCGACGAGCCCACGTGGCGCTACGCGCGGGGCGACATCGTCATCACCTGCCAACCCGACGCCACCGTCCGGCTCGACGAGCGGATCATGCCGACGTACCAGCCGCACGTCGACCGGCTGATGAAACTGGAGTACCAGTTCGACGAGCAGCTTCGTCGTGCTCGCTACGCCCAGGAGCTGAGCCGGCGCTGGGCGGCGATCCTCAACGAACACGCCGGGGACGAGGACATCGCGGACGCCCGCGAACACCTGCTCGCCGCGCAGGGGGAAGCAGCCCGCTGGATCAATGAACTGCTGCGCTCCCACCCGCGCGCCCCAACGGAGCCGAAGGCCCCCGTCCCACCCCAGCACAACCGCTGACACAATCGGTGCGGACCGAGCAGCGCTAGGCGCCGCCGATCAGTATCCTCAACGTGGCGCAGTGCTGCTCGTAGGCGCGCTGCCCGGCCTGGGTCATCCGATAGGTCGTACTGCCCCCACGGCCACGACCGACCTTGGTCGAGCTGACGTAGCCAGCCGCCTCCAAGGTGGACATCTGCTTGGACAGATCCGACTCACTGAGCTGCAGGTGGTCCTTGAGGAATCGGAATGAGACCGAGGGCGCGTTCGCCAGGACGGCCATGGCCGCCAGGCGCTTGGGCACGTGGATGATCGGATCCAGGCCGTCGATCATCGAAGGCGTGCCCGGGTCGCTGCGGCGGCCGCGGCATACCGCCGCTCGTAGACGGCCAGGCCGACCGTCACGAGGACGAATGCCGCCCCGGCGGCCGCCGGGACGCCGACCAGCCACCAGACGAGCCCGACGATGAGGGCGACCACGGGGAGGGCAGCGAAGTATCTGCGCCACTCTCCGGCGATCTCGGGGGGCGGCGTGCCCTTGCCCGGCGTCGGGAGCGCGCCGTGCCGGCGCCGCATCCAGACGACGAACAGGGCCTCGACGGCGATCAGGACGGCGAGCGACGCCACGAACAGGGCGGCGTTCTGGCGCCACCACACGAACGTGCCGATCATGGCAGCGGCCCAGGCGCCGACGGAGGGCGCATACCACCATGGGGTCGGCGGATAGTCGACGTAAGGTGCGGCGGCACCGCGCTCGGCCGCCCTGAGCTGCTCCTCGACACCAATACTTTCCACGCTGGAAAGCTTAACGAACACTTTCCACCCATGCAAGTATTGCGCCTGAGGCCCGTGGGGCGCACGCGTACCGACTCGCCGAACGCCTTGGGCGACATGGTTCGCTCGACCGGCGGCAGGGTTCAGTCAGGGTTGGGATAGGCGTCCTCGAGCCGTTCCCGATCGGTGGCAGTTCAGCGGGGCGGGCGTCGGCGTGTCGAGTTGCTGAGCTGCCAACGATCAAGGAGAACCGGTCAGCTCGGGACGTCGCGGTGGCGGAACGCCGCCGCGCCGGCCACGAGGAGCAGCGCGGCCACCGTGGTCAGCACCACCAGCGGGAGCACCGCCGGGTCGACCGCGGGCACCGACGGGACATGGGTGTACGGCGAGACGTTGAGCGCCGCCTGGGGCAGCTCCAGTACCGCGCCGAGCTGCCCGAGGAGCAGGAAGACCAGCAGCGCCGTCCAGGAGAGCACCACCGACCGGCGCGGCAGCAGGCCGAAGAGCGCGGTCACCACCCCGGCCACCACGAGCAGGGCCGGCAGCCGCAGCAGCGCGGCACCGCCGAGCGCAATGGCCTCGCCGAGCGGGTCGCCGGTGACCAGGCCGTAGCCGAGCCCGGTGGTCAGGCCGGCGAGGAGCAGCAGGGCGAACGCGCCGAGCGCCGCGGCGAGGACCTGGGTCCCGAGCCATCGGGTACGGCTCACCGCGGTGGCGAGGGCGGCCTCCAGCACCCCGTCGGCCTCGTCTCCGCGTACGCGGAGCAGGGCCTGCACCACGTACGCCCCGATGGTCAGGGCGAAGAGCCCGAGCATCGCGGCCAGGTACGCGTCGAGCAGGTCCGCTCCCCCGCCCATCGCGTTGATCGCCTCGGCGGCGGCCGGATTCTGCTCGATCATGGCGTTGAACTCGTCGGCGGCGACGCCCATCGAGACGCCGAGCACGGCGATCCCGAGCGCCCAGCCGAGCAGTGCGCCGCGCTGCATCCGCCACGCCAGCCCGGCGGGGCTGAGCAGCCAGGTGGCGGCGGTCGCGGCCTTGCGTCGGGGGGCGATCAGCCCGGCGCCCTGGTCCCGCCGCTCGGCGAGGGCGTACGCCAGCGCCACCGCGGCGAGCAGCAGCGCGACGGGTAGGGCGAGGACCCACCAGCGTTCCCCGCCGAAGGCCCGCACTTGGTTGCCCCAGCCGAGCGGGGAGAGCCAGGACGGCCAGGCGCTCTCCACGCGGGTGCCGTCGGCGCTGGTGTCGCCGAGCACGTCGCCGGCGGCGCGCAGCACGAAGGAGAGCCCGACGACGGCTGCGGCGAGCGCGTTGGCGCCCCGGGAGGTGACCGAGACCTGCGCGGTGACCGCGGCGACGCCGGTGCAGGCCACCCCGACGCCGCCGACCGCGCCGGCCACCGCGAGGGAGCCGGCCAGTGGCAGGCCCGCGCCGGCCAGGGCGACGGCGAGCAGCGTCGCGGCCGCCACGTTCGCCGCGACCACGACCAGCAGCACGGCGGTGAGCGGCGCGTACCGGCCGACGACGGAGGCGCCGACCAGCTCGGCGCGGCCGGTCTCCTCGTTCTGCCGGGTGTGCCGGGTCACCGCGAAGGTGCTCAGCAGCGCGACGATCAGGGCCAGCGTCACGTACGTCTCGGCGACCACGACCGCGCCGACGTCGGTGCCGGCGATGGGGCCGTTGAAGGCCCGGGCGACCAGGCTGGACGCCGACGTGGTGGCGTAGCCCTGCCGGGCCGCCTCGTCGGGGTAGATGCCGGCGACGCTGCCGGCGAGGGCGTAGCCGAGCAGGGGCGTGCCGAGCACCCAGATCGCCAGGCGGATCCGGTCGCGGCGCAGCACGAGTCGGGCCAGCCGGCGGGTGCCGGTGAGGGCGGTCATCGGGCACCGGCCCGCTGGGCTCGCGCCGGAGCGGGGTCGTCGGCGGAGACGTGCTCGTCGCCGTAGTGGCGTAGGAACAGCTGCTCCAGGGTGGGCGGGGTGCTGGTCAGCGCGCGGACGCCGAAGCGGACGAGCTGGCCGAGCAGCTCGTCGAGGTGCGCCGGCTCGACCTCCAGGTGGGTGCGCCCGTCGACCTCGTGCACGTCGTGCACGCCGGGCAGCGCGTCGAGGCCGGTCACCGGGCGGGCCGTCTCGACGATCACCGTCGTGCGGGTGAGGTGGCGCAGCTCGGTCAGGCTGCCGGACTCGACGGTGCGTCCCTCGCGGATGATGCTGACCCGGTCGCAGAGGGCCTCGACCTCGGCGAGCACATGGCTGGAGAGCAGCACGGTGGCGCCGGCCTGCTTGATCCGCCGCACCTCGTCCTGGAACACCGCCTCCATCAGGGGGTCGAGGCCGGAGGTCGGCTCGTCGAGCACGTACAGCTCCACATTGGAGGAGAAGGCGGCGACGATGGCGACCTTCTGCCGGTTGCCCTTGGAGTACGTGCGGCAGCCGCGGGTCGGGTCCAGGTCGAAGCGTTGCAACAGCTCGTCACGGCGACGCCGGTCGAGGCCGCCGCGCAGCTCACCGAGCAGGTCGATCGCCTCCCCGCCGGAGAGGTTCGGCCAGAGGCTGACGTCGCCCGGCACGTACGCCAACCGGCGGTGCAGGCGCACCGCGTCGCGCCAGGGGTCGGCGCCGAGCACCCGCGCCTCGCCGGAGTCGCGGCGGAGCAGCCCGAGCAGGATCCGGATGGTGGTGGACTTCCCGGACCCGTTGGGCCCGAGGAAGCCGTGCACCTCGCCCGCCTCGACCCGCAGGTCGAGCCCGTCGAGTGCCCGGATGCGGCCGAAGGTCTTGACCAGGTTGTCGATCGAGATGACGGGCATCGCCCCTCCAGCTGTCGGATGCGTCGACCGTCCTCACTGTACTGACCGCCGGTCAGCACAATCAACGGTGAGATCGGCCACCGGTCAGGGCGCCGGTTAGGCTGGCCGGCATGACCGCCGAGCCCGCGGACGACACCCGCACGCGGATCCTGCGCGCCGCGCTCGACCTCTTCGCCGAACACGGCTACCAACGCACCTCACTGCGGCAGATCGCCGAACGGCTGCGGTTGACCAAGGCCGCGATCCTGTACCACTTCCCGGCCAAGGAGCACCTGCTCGCAGCCCTGGTCGAGCCGCTGTTGGCCGACCTGGAGGCGTTGCTCGACTCGGCCCGGACGCAGCCCACCGAGCAGGCCCGGTGGACGGTGCTGGAGGGCTGGGTGGACACGATACTCGCTCACCGCCGGCCGCTCGGGATGCTCTTCCACGACATCGCGCTGGTCGGCCGGGGCGACACGTACCACCGGCTGATGGGGATCGCGATGCGGGCCAACGACCTCATCGCCGGGCCGGACGCCGGACGCCGGCAACGGGTCCGGGCGGTTCAGGCGGTCGCCGCGTGCAGTGACCCGGTCGTCTTCTTCACCGACGTGCCCGACGAGGTGCTGCGCGCCGACATGCTCGACGGCGTACGCCGCCTGCTGGCCGCGCCACCCTCGGACGCCGCGGCTCCGGCGGGCGCCGCCGCAGGGTCCGGGAGCCCGCCGGATGCGAGCTCGGTCGCCGCGATGGGTGAGCGTCGGCGCCGTCCGGGGCGGCCGCGGGCGCTGGGTCGGGAGCAGGTCGAGGCGGCCCGGCGGATGCACGCGGCGGGCACCCACTCGGTGGACGCCATCGCCGCCACGCTGGGCGTCTCGCGGGCCACCGTCTACCGCCACCTGGACGCGGAATAACGAGACGGTTTTAGCGACGGTTTCGAGACGGTTGTGAGTCAGGCGGCCAGGGTGGCGTAGCGGCCGTTGCGGTCCAGCAGGCTGTCGTGGGTGCCGGCCTCGACGATTCGGCCGTGGTCGAGCACCGCGATCTGGTCGGCGTTCCGGACGGTGGACAGCCGGTGCGCGATGGTGATCGTGGTGCGACCCTCGGCGAGCACGTCGAACGCCCGCTGCACGGCCCGTTCGGTCTCGGTATCCAGCGCGCTCGTGGCCTCGTCGAGGACCAGGATGCGCGGATCCCGCAGCAGGGTGCGGGCGATGGCCAGCCGCTGCTTCTCGCCGCCGGAGAACCGGTGGCCGCGCGAGCCGACCATCGTGTCGTACCCGTCGGGAAGGGCGGCGATCAGATCGTGGATCTGGGCGGCCCGGGCCGCGTCCTCGATCTCCGTGTCGGTGGCGGCCGGCCGGGCGTAGCGCAGGTTCTCCCGGACGGTGGTGTGCAGCAGGTACGTCTCCTGGCTGACCACGCCGACGATCGCGGCCAGGTCGGCCAGGCGCAGGTCGCGCAGGTCGACCCCGTCGATGGTGACCCGGCCGGCGGTCGGGTCGTGCAGCCGGCTGACCAGCCCGGCGAGGGTGCTCTTGCCGGAGCCGGTCTCGCCGACGAGGGCGAGGCTGGTGCCGGCGGGCACGTCCAGGGTGACCCCGGCGAGGGCGGCGGTGTCGCTGCCCGGGTAGCCGAAGGTGACGTCCTCCAGACGCAGGTGACCGCGGACCCGGGCGGGGTCGAGGCGGACCGGCTCGGCGGGGTCGGCCACGTCGACCGGCAGGTCGAGGTATTCGAAGATCCGGGCGAACAGCGCCAGCGAGGCGGTCAGCGACACGCCCACGTTGAGCAGGCCCATCAGCGGCCGGAACAGGCCGCCCTGTAGCGCGGTGAAGGCGACCAGGGTGCCGATGCTCAGTGTGCCGGCGGTGCCGGGCAGGCCGGCGGCGAGGTAGATGACCGCCGGTACGGCGGCGAAGATGATGCTCATCGAGGCCATCCGCCAGCGACCGGCCAGTTCGCTGCGCAGCTCCAGGTCGACCAGGCGGGCCGACGAGGCGGTGAACCGGTCGATCAGCGCGGGCCCGGTACCGAGGGTCTTGGCCAGTTGGACGCCGCTGATCGAGAGCCCCTCCTCCACGGTGACGTTGAGGTCGGCGAGCTCCCGCTGGCGCTGGGCGGTGATCTCCCGGCGCATCCGGGCGACCCGGCGGGTCAGCCAGATCGCCGGCGGCAGCACGACGAGGGAGACCAGGGAGAGCTGCCAGGAGAGCGCGACCATGGCGACGACGGTGGCGACCACGGTGGTGAGGTTGGCCGCGACGGCCGTGGCGGTGGAGGTGACCACCGACTGCATGCCGCCGATGTCGTTGGTGATGCGGGACTGCACCTCGCCGGTGCGGGTCCGGGTGAAGAAGCCCAGCGACTGCCGCTGAAGGTGGCTGAAGACGTCGGTGCGCAGCCGGTGCATGACCTGCTGCCCGACGCGGGTGGAGATCCAGGTCTGGACGACGCCAAGGGCGGCGGTCACCCCGGCGACGGCGACCATCCCGAGGACCAGCCAGACCAGCAGGGTCACGTCGCCCTGCGGCAGCGCCCGGTCGATGACGGCACGCAGCAGGAACGGGGTGGCCATCGCGATGATCGAGGAGGCCACGATGATCGCGGTCACGGCGGCCAGCGCGGGCCGGTGGGCGGTGAACAGCCGGCCGATGCGGCGTAGGGACACCTGCCGGGCCTGCGCCTTCTCGTCGGCGCTGACGGTGCGGTGGCCGCGGTCGCGGCCGGTGGGGGTCGGTTCCAAGGGGCACTGCCTCTCGACGGGGATATTGCTGAGGTTACCTCATCATGAGGTAGCAACCGCATCTCCTGCTACCGTATTCCCCGTGACGGAGCGCACGGCGGACGGCGACGACGAGAGCCTGGCGGAGACGTTCTGGGCGGTGGCCGGGCGGCTGCGCCGGCAGGCACGGGAGTCATTGGCGCCGTGGGACGTCACGCCCAGCCAGTCCCGGGCGCTCGGAGTGCTGGCCCGCCACGGTGAGTCGCGTCCCGGCACCATCGCCGAGCACCTGCGTATCGCGCCCCGCTCCGCCACCGAGGTCATCGACGATCTCCAGGCCCGGGGGCTCGTCGAACGCCGACCCGACCCGGCCGACCGACGGGCGACGCTGGTCGCGCTCACCGAGGAGGGCAACCGGGTCAGCGCCGCCATCCGGGCCGCCCGTCGGGCCGAGGCCGACCGCTTCTTCGGCCACCTGGACGACGCCGACCGCGACCAGCTCGCCCGGATCCTGCGCACCCTGCTCGGCTGAGGCGCAGGCCAGGGGCTCCTGCTGCACAAGTAGGGCCCTGCGGGGCGGCCCGGGTTTGCCCACCACGCGCCCGGGTAGCCAGCGCGGCCCGTCCGGTCGGCGGGACCGGCCCTGACGGGCCGGGCGAGGTGACAGGAGGATGGCCGTGCCGCTGGTGTCCCATCTGACTCACCGACCCGCCTGATGTGCGGGATCAGCGGGGAGGCCCGATTCGACGGCAGGCCGCCCGACGCGGCGGCGGTCACCCGGATGACCGAGGCGATGCGGTCGCGCGGCCCGGACGGCGAGGGGCTGTTCACCGACGACTGGGTGACCCTCGGGCACCGACGGTTGACCATCATCGACCTGTCCGACGCGGGCGGCCAGCCGATGGTGCGCGAGGACCTGGGCCTGGCACTGGTCTTCAACGGCTGCATCTACAACTATCCCGAGTTGCGCGAGGAACTCACCCACGCCGGGTACGCCTTCCACTCCACCAGCGACACCGAGGTGATCCTGGTGGCGTACGCGCACTGGGGTGACCGCTTCGTCGACCACCTGGTCGGCATGTTCGCGATCGCGCTGGTCGACCGTGCCCGGCGGCGGCTGGTGCTGGCCCGCGACCGGCTCGGCATCAAACCGCTCTACCTCGCCGAGACCCCCGGGCGGCTCCGGTTCGCCTCCACCCTGCCCGCGTTGCTGCGCGCCGGCGACGTGGACACCGGCATCGACCCGGTGGCGCTGCACCACTACCTGTCCTGGCACTCCATCGTGCCCGCGCCCCGGACCGTGCTGCGCGGCGTGCGCAAGCTGCCGCCGGCCACCCTGCGGGTGATCGAGGCGGACGGGCGCGGCCGCGAGGAGGTGTACTGGCGACCGGACTACGTCCGGGAACCGGCCGACGCCGGGATGGACGCCGCCGACTGGCGGGCCGCCATCGGGGACGCGCTCCGCACGGCGGTACGCCGGCGGCTGGTCGCGGACGTGCCGGTCGGAGTGCTGCTCTCCGGCGGGCTGGACTCCAGCCTCATCGTGGCGCTGCTCGCCGAGGCCGGCCAGCGGCACCTGCGCACGTTCAGCATCGGCTTCGACAGCCGCGGGGGCGAGTCCGGCGACGAGTTCCACTACTCCGACCTGGTGGCCCGCGCGTACGACACCGACCACGACCGGATCCGGCTGTCCAACGACGATCTGGTGCCCGCCGTGCGGCGCGCCGTCCAGGCGATGGCCGAGCCGATGGGCAGCCACGACGTGGTCGCCTTCCACCTGCTGTCCGAGCAGGTGGCCCGGCACGTGAAGGTGGCCCAGTCCGGGCAGGGCGCCGACGAGGTGTTCGCCGGTTACGGCTACCACCAGCCCCTGACCGAGGCGCCTCGGCACGGCGCCGCCGAGACGTTCGCCGCCGCGTTCTTCGACCGCGGCCACGACGAGCTGCGCCGGATCGTCGGCCCGGCGTACGCGCTGGACCACGACGCCAGCCGCGACCTGCTGACCGGGCACCTCGCCGCGCCCGGTGCGCAGACCGCGCTGGACGCGGTGCTGCGCCTGGACACCCATCTGATGCTGCCCGACGACCCGGTCAAGCGGGTGGACAACATGAGCATGGCGTGGGGCCTGGAGGTGCGTACCCCCTTCCTCGACCAGGATCTGGTCACCCTCGCCGCGCACTGTCCGCCCGAGCACAAGGTGGCCCAGGGTGGCAAGGGCGTGCTGAAGGAGGTCGCCCGGGAGGTCCTGCCGGCCGAGGTGATCGACCGGCCGAAGGGCTACTTCCCGGTGCCGGCGCTGCGGAACGTGGACGGGCCGGTGCGCGAGCTGGTGGCCGAGGCGTTGCAGGCGCCGGCCGCGCGGGAGCGGGGGCTGTTCCGACCGGAGTACGTCTCCCGGCTGCTCGCCGAACCGGACCGGGCCGAGGCGGCGGCCGGCAGCAACAAGCTGTGGCAGCTCGGGTTGCTGGAACTCTGGCTCCAGACGCACGACATCCGCTGAGCCCGCGCGGTCAGTCCGGCGCCACGGCCGCCGCCCGCCCGGTGAGGAAGGCCTGTTCGGCCGCGTTGCCGGTCAGCGCGGCGGCCGTCCGGTACGCCTCGGCGGCCTCCCCGCCCCGGCCGAGCCGGGCCAGCAGGTCGGCGCGGACGGCGTGCCGCACGTGGTAGCCGTCCAGGTCGAGGCGGTCCACCTCGGCCAGCGCCACCGCCGGACCGGCCACCTCGGCGAGCGCGACCGCCCGGTTCAGCGCCACCACCGGGCCGGGGGCGACGGCCAGCAGGTGGTCGTACAGCTGGAGGATCTGGCCCCAGTCGGTGTCGGCGGCGCGCGGCGCGGCGCTGTGCACGGCGGCGATCGCGGCCTGGATCTGGTACGGCCCCGGCTGGTCGCGGCGCAGGCAGCGGCGGACCAGCGCCTGTCCCTCGGCGACCAGCGCGGCGTCCCACCGGGCCCGGTCCTGTTGGGGCAACGGAACGAGGTCGCCGTCTCCGGTGGTCCGCGCGTCCCGGCGGGACTCGGTGAGCAGCATCAGCGCGAGCAGGCCGAGCGCCTCCGGCTCGTCCGGCATCAGCTCGACCAGCAGCCGGGCCAGCCGGACCGCCTCGGCGCACAGCTCGGCGCGGACCAGTCGCTGCCCGGCGCTGGCCGTGTACCCCTCGTTGAAGATCAGATAGAGGACCGCCAGCACGGTGTGCAGCCGGTCGGGCAGGTCGGCGTCGCGCGGCACCCGGTACGGGATCCGCGCGTCGCGGATCTTCGACTTGGCCCGGACCAGCCGCTGCGCCATCGTCGGCTCGGGCACCAGGAAGGCGCGGGCGATCTCGGCGGTGCTCAGCCCGCCGAGCAGGCGCAGGGTGAGCGCGACCCGGGCGGCCGGGGCGAGCGCCGGATGGCAGCAGGTGAAGATCAGACGTAACCGGTCGTCGCGCACCGGCGCCTCCTCGACGGGTGGGTCGGCGGCGTACAGCAGGGCCGCCTGGGCGTGCCGGTCGGCCCGGGACGCTTCCCGGCGCAGCCGGTCGATGGCCCGGTTCCGGGCGGTGGTGATGATCCAGCCGGCCGGGCTGGGCGGCGGTCCGGTCCGCGGCCACCGCCGTAGCGCGATGGTGAACGCGTCCTGGACGGCCTCCTCGGCGAGGTCGATGTCGCCGAGGAGGCGGACCAGGACGGCGACCGCGCGGCCGTACTCCGCGCGGAACGCCGCCTCCACGTCCTCCACGGTCAGTCGCTCGCTCCACCCTGGAACGGGCGGACCTCGATCGGCAGGGTGGTGGCCAGCGCGTAGCGCCGGCCCCAGTCCAGCGCGACGTCCAGGTCCGGCACGTCGATGATGGTGATGCCGCCCAGATGCTCCTTGCCCTCGACGAACGGCCCGTCGGTGACGAGCACCTCGCCGTCGCGGGGGCGCAGCACGGTCGCGGACTCCGGGCCGTGCAGGCCCTGCCCGAAGACCCACGACCCGGTGGCCGTCAGCTCGTCGCGCAGCTCGCCGAGCTGACGCATCACCCCGGCCAGGAACTCCGACTCCGGCGGCAGGTCACCCTGCGGCTGGTGGATGCTGAGCAGGTAGAGGGTCATCGTTCCTCCTCGCGGGGCGGCCGGCCCGTCGCCGACCTCTCATCCTCCACACGAACGGCCGCCGGCCGGATCGACAGGCCGCCCGGAAAAGATTCGACCGCCGTCCGCGCCGGCCGAGGTCGCGGGCAGCCGGACGGCGGCGGTGGTACGCCAGGTGACGGCACGGTGGCCAGCGTGTGCGGGCTGCGGTGTCGCGCCGTCCGGGCCGGGCGCGATGGTGTAGAAAGGCGGAGTGAGCGCAGCGGTGACGCAGGTGCCGGTGTTCGACCGTGGGGTGGTCCACGGTGACTGAGCACGGCCAACCGCCCACACCCGTCGCCGCCGGTGCCGCCCTGGTGCAGCTCGGCGATGTGCCGCTGGCGGATCTGCTGGCCGGTGCCGGTGACGGTGTGCTGGCCCACGTGCTCGGGGCGCTCGTCGCCGACAGCGAGCCGGGCGACGTGTCCGCGTTCGAATCGAGCTTCTGACCGTGTCGGCCGACGCCTCGCCGTCGGCCGCCCGGCGGCGCCCTGCCGCGGCCGAGCCACCCGACACCCCGACGGCGCCCCGGGTACGCCAGTTGGTGCTGAAGGTGCATTCGCGCTGCAACCTGGCCTGCGACTACTGCTACGTCTACCGGCACGCCGACCAGGGTTGGCGGGACCGGCCCCGGGTGATCGCGCCCGGCACCGTGGCCCGGGTGGCGGACCGGCTGGCCGCGCACGTCGTCCGGCACCGCACCGACCGGGTCCGGGTGGTGCTGCACGGCGGGGAGCCGCTGCTGGCCGGTGTCGACGTCCTCGACCGGACGGTGCGCACCCTGCGTGCGGCGATGCCCGCCGGCACCACCCTCGACGTCGCGATGCAGACCAACGGGCTGCTGCTGGACGAGGCGGTGCTCGCCCTGTGCCACACGCACGGCATCGACGTCGGGGTGAGCGTCGACGGTGGCCGGACGGCCAACGACCGGCACCGCCGGCACGCCGACGGGCGGGGCAGCTTCACCGAGGTGGCCGCCGCGCTGCGTCTGCTGGCACGGCCCGAGCACCGGGCCCGGTACGCCGGCCTGCTCTGCACCGTCGACCTGGCCAACGATCCGGTCGACGTCTACCGGAGCCTGCTGGAGTTCGATCCGCCCCGACTGGACCTGCTGCTGCCGCACGGCAACTGGAGCACTCCCCCACCCGGCCGCCGCCCCGGCGATCCCGCCACCCCGTACGCGGACTGGCTGATCGCCGTCTTCGACACCTGGTACCGGGAGACGCCCCGGCGCAGCGGGATCCGGCTGTTCGAGTCACTGATCGCGTTGCTGCTCGGTGGGCGCAGCGGCACCCAGGCGCTGGGCGGCGCCGAGCCGGACATCATGACGATCGAGACCGACGGCACCATCGAGGGCACCGACACCCTCAAGACGACCACCGCGTCGGCGATGCGTACCGGGCTGGACGTCTTCCGGCACAGCTTCGACGAGGCGCTGCGCCACCCGTCGCTGGCCGG